>CACYBT010000083.1 GCA_902772715.1 uncultured Succinivibrio sp. | reverse complement strand
TTATATTTTCTATTTTCATATTACATATTCTTCAATATATCTTCCTGGCCTTATATATATGCATAACAACCTTATCTTAAATTTACTGTCAAAATTACAGCAGCAAATAATGGCACATAAAATGCTATGATAAAAATAACCGCAGTAATTTAACAAAAAAATGACAAAATGGAGTTTACTATGATACAGGATAATTCAAATTCAGCACTGCATACCACCAACACCGTTATCATGTGGTTATTCTGTTTAACTGTTCTCGCCCTGATTATACCTTGGGAAGTAATTTCAACTGATCTGGCATACAGAATAGAAAGCAATAAAATATGTCTTTATTTTGCATTGATAATTGAAATATCGAACTTTATTACGCAGGGAATTATTACTATAGTTAATTCTATCTTAAAGAAGAAGTACTCCAAAAAACTTACAGAACGCATAATAAAATCTGTAGCCTCTTTTGACTTTGCTGAAAGAGCACTATTACGTGAATATGTATTACAGCGTCAGTCAGTACTCACGTTACCTGTTCTTGAACCAACAGTACGCAATCTTATTGATGACGGAGTGCTAACAATTGTAAGTGTATTAGATGAGGATGATTCTAGAGCAAAAGTCATTATATCTAAGGAAGCACGTCCTTATATCACCTACAAAGCAATCGGTTTAACATTAGGGAAAATGAGTGAGGAGCAGGTAAGTCAGATCATTAATGCAAGACCTGACTATGCAAAACAGAAATTTAGTCACAGTAACAAAATTGTGCTTGGTTCAAGTGCCATCCGTGTAGCCAGCAACAATCAACATGCTGTGAAAGCAACCGCAGCCTAAATACAAATTCTAAACTTAAAATCGCCCTGAGGGCGATTTTACATACTAAATAACATCAATCCTTAGAGAGGATCTGCATTTTAGAGAGTTTAGAATTATCATGCCAGGTTTCAATATAACGACGTGTTCCAGTCCTGCCACGGGAACTTAAAGAAGAAGTTAGGGCATAATCTTTATAAAAATGTACGGGTTTTAAAATATCACCACCGCTAATCCCAGTGGCAGCAAAAAAACATTCATCAGACTTGATGATATCATTAATCCCTAAAATTTCCTTTAAATTAAAGCCATCACGCACTACCGCCTCTTTTTCTTCATCAGACTGTGGACACATACGCATCATCAGTTCCCCGCCACACCCTTTTACAAGGCAGGCGGAAATAACACTTTCTGGTGTACCCCCAATTCCGATAAGCATATCAACTTCACTCCTTGGATCAAGAGTCAGAATTGTGCCGGTAATATCCCCATCGCTACGAAGAATTACCCGTGCGCCCAAAGCATGTATTCTTTTAATTAGTGAGACATGCCGTTCTCTATTTAAGACAAAAACATTTAGGTGAGTCACATCTTTATCTAAAGCATGGGCGACCCCATAGATGTTATCTTCTAATGGAGCGTTTAAATCGATACTAGATGCTGCCTTAGGTCCAACTACTATCTTTTCGCAATACAGACTGTGTCCAGAATCAAACATTTTTCCCTTTGGGGCCATTGCAACAGCCGAAATCCCGTTAGGTTCGCCATTTGCAACATTATTGATCCCATCGACAGGAGATAAAGCAATATCAAAATCATACCCATCCCCAAAACCTACCTTTTCTCCTTTATAAAGCATGGGTAAAGCTACCCTTTCACTTTTTTCAAGCAGAATACTGCCTTTGATATGCATATTCTGAAAAGCCACCCGCATTGCATCAACGGCAGATTTATCAACAAGTGCACAGTCCCCGCATCCAATATAGCGAGAAGCAGAAAGAGCGGCAGCCTCTGTCACCCTTACTAAATCTAAAGCAATATTTTTATCAGCAACTGGATCTTCTAGCATAAACAAATCCTTAAAACTTTAACATATCCTCGGTGCTAATTTATAAAACTCGCGATTGCAAGTTTAAATAAATATTTTAATGAAAAAAAAAGCCAGGCATAAACCTGACTTTCTATTCAAAAAAATAAGATTACTCAATGATCTTACCAACAACACCGGCGCCAACAGTACGACCGCCTTCACGAATAGCAAAGCGCTCGCCTTCTGCCATGGCT
>CACYBT010000082.1 GCA_902772715.1 uncultured Succinivibrio sp. | reverse complement strand
TGTCCATTTATAAATTACTCGCGATTGACACTGTTGGTAAAGATTGACTGAAAAGAGGAAACAACAAAGGCTTTTACCTTTTCGCTTAAGGCCGCTATGCAAACCTGTTTGCGGTTAGGCTTAACTGTATCTGATGAGATTTTATATTACAATACGCTATATATCGGCCAGTTACCTCTCACCCTGCCAGCTTCACATTACTTAATTCGGTTGAAGCCACGCCCCTTTATGGGGCGGGGCAATTGACATAAATGCTGTCATATTAAATTGCCTTGGTTATTTTCTTAACTCAACAATTAGAAATTCTGGGACGGCACTAACAGGCATCACCGCCACGATGCTGACAAAGTGTTTACGCGAATAGGGCAGGATAAGTTCATTACCAGAAAACAGTACAGCACGATACCACAAGCGGTAGAATATTCTCTATCTGAGAGGGGAAGGACTTTAATTTAAGCCTTAGAATCGCTGTATCAGTGGGCAGAGGCACAAATGAAAAGGAGTGCCTTTAAAAAAGGGACGATGTTCATAAAGCAAAATTTATGCAACAATGCCAAGCCATGAAACACCAAAAGGTTGGCATTATTTGCAGAAGTTAGTTCAACCGGCGTGCTCTTCAAGACTTTTATAAAATTTCGCGGCCTTGACTCTACACTTACGTGGTTACTGTAACTCCACAAAAGGCCTAAGGCTACAGGTGTGCAAAACCATGAATAAAAAATCCTGATTGTGAAACCGTAGCCTTTTTTTGAAAGTATTGCACACTCTCATATCCAAAGCACGTTTAATAAGTAAGATGCTGTTTTACCACAAAGCGTGGTTTCTGGATCATCTTGCCGTTGTAGTTGACCTGCATTCTCATCATGGTAGTTATAATCGATTTACCCTCGGCAATACTCTCATCAGTAATAAAATCAGCATCACACACCAGATCTGTAGTGTAGTCCTTACCGATATAGGAGATAAACTCATAGCCTTTAGCCTTGGCATCTGTTTTGATTTTTTCTATAGCCTGCTGCATATTGTCATATCCCTGAGCATCTTTTGCCATCACCCCAAGAGCATTCTCCATATGCATCAGTTCCTCAGCAAGTTTGAGCATAAAGGAATGGTCGATTTCCTTGATAGCCTTTGTTTCTTTATTTTGGGCCTCCTTTTCTTCCTTATCTTTGGCTTTCTTTTCTTTCTCAATGGCCTCGCGCTCCTGCATAAGTCTTATTTTTTCTGCATGGGCCTGCTGCTGTCTGGTATTGTTAAGATCATTTTCCAGTTTCTCATACTTTGTTTTAAGTATACCGAAGCGACGGGAAAGCAGTAGTGCGTAAAGAAAGGCGCCAATGGCCGACAGAATACAGACAAAAGCAGTTATAATCAGAATATAGGTATATGACTCCACCCTTGACTCTAAGGCTGAAGACTTTTCTAGTTTCTGATTTAACTGTCCGTCCAACTGACTTGAGAGTACATCAAACTCATGCTTAGAATCAGCAAGTTTGGACTCCAAAGAGGAAGCAGTCGCAGCCAGATTCTTCTGATGCTCCTCAATATTCACGGCAACCTTGCCCAGCTCTTTTTGGATACTCTTGATATACAGATAATTAGAATCAATATCGGTTTTAAACTTAGTCAAAATATTGACGTAGCGCTGCAAATCATTATGATTCTGTTCAATGCCTTTTTTAGTGTAAGTCTTCAGTTTGTCAACTTCCGCTTTAAGACTATCCAGCTCACTTCTGGTACTTTTTGTAGGCCGCTGATTTTTAAGTTCTCTGGCAACCGCCCCCTTTATATAGGCACCAACCGTCTGTTCTAAATCTGACTCTGAAGCATATCTTAAGGCCTGCTCCTCAGTTGGTCCCGATATAGTGGTACCCATGGAGGTATCATTGATATTACTGTCTGTAGCCTCGGATGCAAGGGATATGGAGAGTAAAACAGACATGAGTAGAACAGAAGACTTCATACAATCTCTCCTTTTGGTACTTCAAAACAAATGCTCATTTTATCCTAAATCGAAAATCTGCCATGTGGCAGTTGTGGTTCATGTTAAATACATTTAGCAATGTTCATGCCAGATTTTACAAAGCTGTCTTAAAAAAACTTAAAATCTAAGCTGATTCCCAAATTTATTTGATAAAAATCTCAGAGTTAACAATCCTATAAAGAAGATAAAATAATTTTAACAATTTTAATCTATACTAAAATTCATAAACTGTTTTTTAAGACTATGGGAGTAAATTATGTCAGGTGTATTAGCCATGATTTTAGCAGGAGGCGAAGGCACACGCCTTTTGCCATTAACAGACAGTAGATCAAAGCCTGCGGTACCATTTGGAGGCAGTTATCGTCTCATCGATTTTGTACTCAACAACTTTGTAAACTCAGGTATTCTCAAAATCTTCGTCATTACTCAATACAAATCCCAATCCCTGATGATGCATCTTAAAAACGGCTGGCAGGTCAGCGGCATTCCCGGTGCATTTATTGACACTTTACCTGCGCAGATGAGAGTATCAAAGGAATGGTATCAGGGTACTGCTGACGCCATTTATCAGAACTTGACCTTTGTACGTGATCAGTTCCCTGAGGATATCTGTGTTTTCGGCTCAGACAACATTTACAAAATGGATATCCGCGAAATGCTGCATTTTCATAATAAGAAGAGTGCCGAGCTTACAGTGGCCGCCATCAAAATGAAATCAAGCGATGTGGCCGGCAAATTTGGTGTCATTGAAGTTGACAGCGATGGTCGCATGATAGGTTTTGAGGAGAAGCCTGCACATCCTAAAGAAATTCCAAATGAGCCAGGATTCAGTCTCGTATCTATGGGTAACTACATATTTAAGGCCGATGTGCTGATTAATGAACTGGTTGAAGATCAGCAGGACGCTAACTCCACACACGATTTTGGTAAAGATATCATTCCTAAGCTCTTCCCTCGCGGCAAGGTTTATGTTTATGACTTCTCCGCAGCGAGAATAGCCGGTGAAATCGATTCTGCCTACTGGAGAGATGTGGGAAGCGTTGAATCCTTCTGGGAAGCCCATATGGATTTACTTGGCAATAATCCTAAATTCAACCTGCATAATCCAAAATGGGCGCTGCACACCTACTATCCTCCTTTACCTCCGGCTAACTTCGTGGACACTGACGATAACGAATCACATGTCTCAATGTCGCTTATTTCTGCAGGCTGCGAAATTAACGGAGCCACCATCAATAAATCGGTTCTAGGCTTCCGCTGTGTGGCCAATGACGGTTCATATGTCGAGAGCTCCGTGCTGGTAGGAGACAATACTATAGGCAAGGGGGCCAAAGTGCGTAACTGCATTCTTGACAGATTTGTCGAAATTGGTCCAGGATTTACCTTAGGCTATGATGAAGAACAGGATCGTGAACTCGTATCTCAGTTTAGAAAAGGTAAAATCACCTTTGCCTCAAACGGTATTATCGTTGTTGGCAAAGGTTTAAGACTGGGGTTTTAACTAAAACAGATCACCAATTCGAGGATTAACATTGTGAAAATATTATTGCTTTCATCTGAAGTCGCAGGCATCATCAAATCTGGTGGTCTTGCTGATGTCGCCAAGGCTTTACCTATTGAATTAAATAAACAGGGACATGATGTCAAGGTAGTACTCCCATGCTATTCAATCATCAAAGGCTGGAATGAACTGCCGGTTATCTTTGAGGGTGTTCTCAATCAGAACCACCCTGATATCAAACTTCACATTCCCTACAAAATCAGAACCATGACCATAAACGGCACAGTTGAGGTGTGGCTCATTGACTGTCCGCAGTACTATGAACGGACTTCACTTTACGGTGATAACAATGAAGCCTACTGGGATAATGGCTATCGTTATGCATTCTTTACCGCTGCAGCCATCGAAGCCAGCAAACACTTGGATTTTAGATTCGATATTCTGCACTGCAATGACTGGCACACCGGTTTAGGGCCAATGCTGCTGAGGATAAAACATAAAGGTGATCCTTTTTTTGAAAAAGCCCGTTCAGTCATTACCATCCATAATGGTGCCTTCCAGGGAGTATTCAACCGGGAACAGATTTCGATTCTGCCTGAAATCCGGGATATCTATAATGACAAAGTATCACAAGGCTCTTACATAAATTATCTAAAATGCGGCGTTTTTTATGCCGATAAAATCAATACCGTATCTCCCGGTTATGCCCGAGAGTTGACCTCTTATATCGGTGGTCACGGTATGACCCAGAATTATATCGACCGCCAGATGGATTTATCCGGAATCATTAACGGCTGTGACTATTCAGACTGGGATCCGGCTACCGATCAGTTACTGCGCATTCGTTATGACATCAATTCTCTAGATCAGAAGATTTTAGGTAAATATCTCCTGCAGAGAAAATTAGGATTTGAAATGGGAGATACTCCCATGTACGGCATGGTAGCCCGTCTTACCGATCAGAAAGGTGTGGGACTTATTCTGCCAATTCTTGACAGATTCCTCATGCATAAAGTACAGGTTATTATTGAGGGTACTGGAGATCCGGCTCTACAAAAACAGATGCAGGAAATTGCCAATCGGCATCCTGGTAAAATGGCTTTCAAGTCTGTCTATGACAACATGCTAGCCCACCAGATTGAAGCCGCCTCTGATTTCTTTATCATGCCATCCATCTTTGAGCCATGTGGACTTAACCAGATCTATTCTCTGGCCTATGGTACTCTGCCAATTGTACGCGCAGTGGGCGGTCTGCAGGATACGGTTATCAATTACGATGACAATATTGACAATGGTAACGGCTTTGTCTTCCGTGATCCTAATCCTGAAGAGCTGCTTTCCTGTTTAAGACGCACACTTATTCTCTATCTAGAGAACCCAAATGAAATGCGTCGCATCAAGATGAATGCCATGAAAGTACGTTTCAACTGGTCAGATTCCTGCGTTAAATACGTGGAATTGTATAAGAGCGCATTGCAGAAACCTAAATGGTAATTCCAATGCTCCTAAAAAACCGTAGCAATCTGACTGCGGTTTTTTTGTCTTATGAAAGAACGATGATGAGACTCTGTGAACTAGAATAAATACTTAACTTCCACATTGGCAAGCAGGTCTCTATACTTGGCGCCATAATGTCCCTTAAGACTTAAATCAAAGTTAAAACCTTTGTTCCCTTCTGGTTTGATGATAAAGCCAACCTCGCCATAACCTCTAAAACCTTTAAAGTCTGAGGCTTTGGCAACAATGCCGTAATCAAGAGTTACCCTAGACTTGGCATTGAACTCATACTCTCCGCCAAGACCTGCATACAGTGATGTTCTTGGACTTAGTTCATACTGATAGCG
>CACYBT010000081.1 GCA_902772715.1 uncultured Succinivibrio sp. | reverse complement strand
GTACCAGCATAAACGTGCACTTGCGTTAACTGCCCGTAAACTTGTGCGGTTAGTCTTTCGACTGCTGAAAGACAATCGTCTATACGTGGAACGGTAAATCGCTGCCATTAAAGCGGCGAGGACCGTCTGATCTACGCCCGGCTCTGCGATCCTCCTTTTAAAAACGCAGGTCGACGGGGCTTAGGTGGGTGTTTTACGCCCTCTTGGAATGAGCCAAAATAATGCGATTTTTTACTCATTCAGGTCTTGACATTTCACCGCTGGACTTTTCACGGGATGTGTGCCGTGTACCATTACAGTATATTCCTTACACTTCTGCCGAAGGAATACCGTCTCTTTAAGGCGTAAGAAAATCAATCAGTTACTACACTAATAATTCATTGAATATTTTAATCGCATAACTATATGTTATTCCAGTCAAGTAATTGATTATTGCCTGGTAATAAAAACATTTGGTTTCAAGACTATTATAAATCTCCTTCGTTATTTATTTGATACTTTGCATTTGATCCAATCGCTCATATTCTTCAATTAGCACATCAATTGCCTCCAATGTAAAGAAATCTTTTTTCTGACCTGTTTTTTTATGGGGATCAAGATAATTGGGCTTACACAGCTTAGGATTTGCTTTAACAGTTTTCATTGCTGCATTAAATACACTGTTATATTTAATACTGGGTTTCCTTTCTTTTGCTTTTTCTTTAAGATCTGAATACCTTAACGGAGGAAGATCTGGCTCCACTCTAAACACTGGTGCCTTTGGATCATCTGTTATGCGAATTGATCTTCTTAAACGTACCGCGTCCGAACTACTCTCAAGGGCAGCAATGATGTCCGCATTTTTGGAATCACGTACTCTGTCTGCATAGACATCAAAGCCAACAACAATACTCTCCTGTATCCCTTCTTTATTTAATTCTCGAATTGATTGCACCACACAGTTAACAAAATCATTATGTGCATTACCATAATCCTGCTTAAGATAATCAATTGGGTCAAACGGCAGTTTCATACCCACCGGCAAGATAATAAGATTATCGTCTTTCGTGATGTCTTTCTTAAAATACTTTTTTAAAAAGACATCATAATTAAGCACTGCTTTACTAATCAGCATAAAAATTACAGGATCCAAAGCCCCTTCTATGAAATGAACATTCGAATTCCGATATTCATTCAGTAGATTAAGGTTGTCATATACAGCCTGAAACTTTTTGTTTTTCTCTTGTTCATTGATATGGTCCCGGGTCAGGATTAGAACTTTTGAAAAGCTCTTCGTGTGAACACCGTCTTTTTCATAAATCTGTTTTTTCCCAATAAATTTATAGACATATGCTTTGAGCGCCAATTCCCACGCATTAATAACAAGAATGGTTGCGGTCGGATACCGAAAAGCGATATGTGGCTTGTTATGAATTTCAATCCCTGCAAAAAGTGCTGCCCTTGATGAATCTAATAGTAGTTTAGTTACAGATTTTCCACGCGCCATTTTCCAACCCTCTATTCGCAACTCAGCCGCCTCACATCCGCACTGAAATACATCTCATTTTCTTAATTCATTTTCCTCGCCATAACGGTAAACCAGAAAGAGTAACCGCCGCACCGTAGTATCAACTGTTATGTCTAGCGAGACAATGATCCTGACATGTCTACTTTATCACCTTAATCGATGCCCATTAAGACTTTCACCGCAAATCTACCACATTCCTGAATATACTCGTATTATCCGGATTTGGTTCTTGAATCATCCGAATATAGGACATTGATATTATGCTGAAAAAGAATAAAGACTACTGGTAGCGATCACAATACACATCAGTGTTGATATCAGGTTCTTTTTCATTGTTATGTTAAACTGCCCTCTATCGAAATACAAATGAGATCTTTGAAAAAGTTACACAAAACCCCAGGGCTTTAAAAATGCGAACTTCCCCTCCAGTTAACTCTCAATGCCTCGGCAACATCGATTGTTGCCACTTCAGCGTATCTCAAACTTCTTTTCGGATTTTTACGCAGTTAGGTTAAAAGCCTGCATGATATCCTTCTGCGTCGCTGTCACAGTGTAGTCCAGGATGGTGACAAATACCGCGCACCATTACAACATCGTAATAGTACACGGTACCTATTTTTTACACCGGTTCAAAAAACGTATCCGGATGATCCGGATCAAAGATCTCATTCGCCCACATTACCGTTAC
>CACYBT010000080.1 GCA_902772715.1 uncultured Succinivibrio sp. | reverse complement strand
CATATTCCCAAGCACAAAAAAAGATCAATTCTAAAAAGCAAGAAGAAATTGTTTTGCTTGAACTAATTTACCGATCCCACAAAAATAATTATTGAGCCTTATTTTTGTGATATTCCTACGATCGTATTATCGTCACAGTCGAATTCTAGTCTTCATCAACATCTTTTTGAGCTTGCCTAATATACTTATTTTTTCCATGATTAAATCCAGCAAAATAAGCAAGACCAACCAAACCAACATATTTTATTATTTCAAAAGCAGCCTCAGATTCTTTTAGAAGAACACATACGAGTAAAACAATTGTAATTAAAACAGAAATGACTATAATCGTCCTGTTTTTTGACTTTCGCTCTTCTTTTCTATCTTGAATTCGTTGCCTTTCTATGTCTGAGTTTGTTTTTATAGAGACAATAGCCACATCTTTCTGAGCCTCAATATTTGCTTTTTCATTATTAGCCTTTGCCTCGATACTAAATTTTTCGTTTTCTGCTTTCTGCTTGCGGACTGAGAGATCTTCCTTCTGTAACTGAATCAGTTCCTGGAGTATTACTCTGTCTCTAATAACATTATCATTTTTATTGACTGACTGCTCTATATTCCGGTTAGGCATCTTTTACTCCTTAAAATTGGCATCTTGTAATAAACTCTAAAACTTCCAAATGATCCCGAGCCAATTTTTGGAATTTCAAACTGCACGTCTCTAATATTGTCTGCTTCCTGACTGTATATTTTTAATAACCTTTTAGGACTTACTATCTCACTAGAAATAGGAATTAATACGTCTTTCATAGTGCGGATCCCTCTAAAAATAAAACATCCTTGTTTAAAGTTTAATAATTTTGTAAAAGATCCGAATGTAAATTTCGGACTAAATTTTTTTGAACCTTATTTTTACTACCCTTAGAACCTTAAGCGACTTTCGATCCCTCTTTTTTGGTGGGATCTTAAACAGTTGGATTCAATGAAATCCAATAGTTCACAAAAAAGCTCTCGGTAAAAAAAGAGAAATTGATAAAAAACTGATCACTATCGAAAATATGTATAACCTTTGAGTAATTTGCAATAAAGCCCCCATTTTTATTCTAACCAATGTTTATCAAAATGATCTAGTGCATTATTTTTTATAAAACAGTTTTTTAATAGGTCGATTATTTCTTGTTTTGTTAAACCATTTAATTCAGCCTCTAAATCATCAACTGAACGAGAATTAACATCCAACAATTTCTTAGCACTGTTATTACCATTAAAAAATCCATAGTATGAACTAGAATTAAATTTTACGAATGTTTCAATAATTCGTCTGATTGGATTAAGTAGGAGTTCAGCACTGGCTGAATTGCAATTATATAAAAATTTAAGCTCAGGCCACAATGAATCATAATTTGTGCGAAAATCTTTATCCTTATTACTAATGTATTCAATAGTTGTTTTTTTGGAATCAGAAAGAAAATGAATAAATGAGGCTACATTTCCATTTATTTGTTTATCACTTTTTTTATTATTTCTTTCATTAAAATATTTATATCCATAAGATACATTAAGATAAAAATGTTTATTATGAGTAAAAATCAAAACAGAGTCATCTTTAAATAAGGATTCTATAAGACGTTGTAATTCACAAATGATTATATATTGCATCAGATCATCGTTTGAATTCACTGGATCATCAAAAATAATAAGTCTTGAATATCTAATGTTTTCTGAGACCGACTTTAATTTTCCGAGAAAATACAAAAAAGCAATAATATTGCGCTCTCCTGTTGATACCTCTGATACATTTCTTTTTTCTCCAGTTACAAGATCATTAACTAAATAATAACCTGGGCCAAGTTCACCTTTTGAATGAACCAACTCGAATGAAACATAACTTTTTAATTTTTTATTAATCTCATCTGCTAATAATTTTTCATTAGAAGTTTGTTTTTTCAGTGATTCAATTTGTTTATCAATATCTAAAATTTGTTCATCTAAGCCATTGTGACCTGAAATTTTATCTTGTTCACATTCAAATTCTTTCTGAGCAATGGTTTTAACAATTTCTTGTTTACTTAAATCACGCTTTAACTGTACATAAGTTGCATCAATTAAAGCCTTTTGAATCTCATGATATCTTAACAGACTTTTAGCCTCATCCTGTTTAACCTGAATGTTAATCGAGTTATTATTTTGCCTTAGCAATTCATACTCTTTGGATAATTCAGAAAAATCAGAAGGAATATCAATCTGTAAAACACTGGATGCAGCAAACAATTCAGATTTCTTTTTTAAAACTGCTGAGTGTAGTTTATTAAGAAAATCAGAAATAATTATTTTTTGATTCTCTATTTTAGTCGACAGAATTGTTGCTGAATTTTTAAAATTTGGATAAAATTCATTTGTGTCGACCGATAATGAATGAACTTTTGAAAGATAATCTAACAATTCCTTTTCTTTTGTTATTATTTCATTTTGGAAAATAGATACATCTTTTGCAGAAAAGTATCCTTGCAATTCTTGAAGACAATCTTTAGTAATTCTATTTCCACAAAAAGAACAGATATCATTTGCTTTATGTAAATTTAAACCCATTTGAGCAAACTGAATTCTTTCTGGAGAATTTTGAAATCTTGCAATTATTTTTTTTTCTACAACGTATTTTTTTAGAAGTGCATTAACATCTTCAAAAATTTCATGAAAATCTACCAACAAAAAAGGGATCTTTTTTGCTTCTTTTATTTCTGCACGTAATAAAGTTGTAAGCTCTTCAATTTGAGCATCAGATAATGAAGTAGCAAATTTTGATTCATCTTGAAAATTCTTGATATTATAGGATGGCGTGGCTATTTGAGGAGTATAATTTTTTATTTTTGCCGCAAATTTTGATTCACTTTTCTTAATTTTTTCAAAGATATTATTATATTCGTCTTCCGCAGATTGTTTATTTGAAAATAAATTATCTTCGCCATCAACAGGAGGAGTAATTTTTTTATTTAACTCCTCTCTCTTAGTGATTAGTGAATCTCTTTTTGCAACAAGAGAAGTAATTTTATTATCAATCTCAACGTTCTTTTCGCCTAAGACCAAAGCTTCTAATTTTCTATTTTCGCTAAGAATACCGTCAAATCCAGAAAAAACATAACAGAAACGGCCTTTGTTAACAGAATCATTTTTTATAAAATCGGCTAAAGATGACTTACCTGTTCCGTTTCTTCCATAAACAAAGCATATATTAGTATCAATTCTAAATTCTGGATCGCTAAAATGGGGTAATGAGCTAATATCAAACTTTAACATAAACATGATTTTCCTAAAGATTGGGAATATTAGTTTTAATTCATTTTGTAGCTACCTCTGATTTTACCATTATCAGAACGTGATTTTCTTGGTTTTGTGTCCTTCTTGCCCTTTGGCCTTCCGCCTTTTGACTTTTCTGGCTCTTCTCTAGTCTTAGTGGGTGAAAACTTTTCATAGATCTTGTGTCCCCCTTTTACTTAATTGAATCCGAACTCATCTTTCATTCTGTTTGTCAATGTCATTCTCAAATTTGAGCAAGAAAGCATTACCATGTCTATCATATTTTTCAT
>CACYBT010000079.1 GCA_902772715.1 uncultured Succinivibrio sp. | reverse complement strand
GAGGTTAATGCGGAAGATGGGCTATAGCACAGATGACCAAGAAAGAGTACGCAACTAACTTTATACAAAGATGCAATAAGAGAGTCTAAGCAGCGGTTTTGTAAGAAAAACCTGCGAGAAGGTCTTCTTAAAAATCCTGCCTTGATGTTACTCGTCAATAATTTTGGGGTACATTACGGTTGGACGCAAATCAATCTTATCTGGATTATAGTTGCGACGTTCATTGCAGTTCATATCAGCAATGGTTTCCATATCCGAGTTGGTAATATCAAAATTGTAAATATCACAGTTGTTTTGAATATGCTCAGGTTTTATAGCCTTTGGAATGGCAATTACACCTCTTTCAAGACACCAGCGCAAGAGGATCTGCGAAGGAGTGGCCTTATAGTAGTGACACATGCCAATCAGTCTTGGATCATCGAGAATAAGGCGTCCCTCACTACCAAAAGGAGAATAAGCCTCAACATTAATTCGCCGTTTGCGGCACCAGCCTAAAAGCGCCTCTTCAGTATTTAAAGGATGAATTTCAGTCTGATTTATCTGAGGAGTAATGGTAGCCCCATGCGCAAAAAGACTTTCAATATGATGAATATTGAAATTAGCGACGCCTATAGCCTTACACAATCCTTCGGCATAGAGTTTTTCAAGTTTGAGATAGGCTTCTTCAAATCCCATTTTAGGCCAATGGATTAGATATAAATCAGCATAATCAAGATGAAGTCTCTCTAAGGACTCCAAAAGAGCCTTGCGCGGATCGGCAAAATCAGTAATCCACAGTTTGGTAGTAACAAAAATCTCTTCACGGCGGATGCCACTGTCGGCTATGGCACGACCAACTGCCTTTTCATTACAGTAGATCCTGGCTGTATCAATCAGTCTATAGCCGGCATCAAGAGCAGTGCGCACGGCGTTATAAGCATCATCTCCCCATACTTTATAGACTCTAAGCCCTAGATATGGCATTTTTTTATTATTGTTAAGATTAACAGTAGACTTTAGGGTAAATTCCATCTGTAAATCTCCTCACCACCAATTTTTTTTTAAGTTCTCATCCCCAAAAAAGATTGAACATACTCGTATGGATAAAGCCTAGGGCTCCCTATTTTTTACTTAACATCCTTCACAAGATTAAATATAGCCCGAGTATGCAGGAATTAAAATCTTTTGGTCTTTGAACACCCGTATGTCATTTTTCTGCGCATGGTCTATGTTGGAAACCATATATGCTATTTTATACACAAAAACAAAAAAATAAACTATATTCTAAGGTCCTAACTTAGAGTATGGTCTCTAACTTCAATCTGCTCTTATCTTCTGCCTACAGTAGCGGATTTTCATGCTTCAAATCAACATGTTTTCACAAAATGCGCCCAAAAAACTTCATCCTTTAGAATAAGAAGACAAGTTTCAGAGCTAATGGGGAGTCTTTTGTCTTATTATCTTTCTATCATTCTATGTCTTGGGATAATTGCAATAGGTGCTACTTAAGATCTACAGCACTTAAGATAGATAGTTCAATGTATCGGTAAAAATATCAAAAATGTCTACCGCCGGCTAAGTGGGCACTCCGCGCCATCAAAGTAGACACTTGTTGGATATCTTGTTGTCGGTAGACAATCAAAAATATTCTCCAAGACTCTCTAATTCTGGAACGATCATCATTTATGCTTAAGACATAAGAGAAGGGCAGGAAGATTTTTCTATGATCTTTTCTCCTTTTCTCTGCCTCCATAAGACAGTCTTGTCAGCCCTTCTTAACTTAATTTTTCTTAATCAGGAGAAAAGATATGAAATTTGATGAGATTTACGCTGAGATTACCAAGAACAAGATCGAGGTATTCTTCAAACTGTATGTCGACCAGTATGGAAACGGGGTTCTTATCAGTATTCCTGACAATTATGACGATTTCTTATTATGTGCCTTCAGTCAGCATCTGACCGTATCTAAGGTTAAATACCGTAAATTCAATAATCTTTATGTTCAGGGAAGTCTTGAAGTTATAAAAAGACTGCAGAGAGTCTTTAACTTTAATATTTATGAGGACTTTAAAAAGAACCGCATTGATTTTACTGAATCCAACCTTATCTGCGACAATGTATATAAACATAATCCTGTAAGCATGTTTGGAATGCTGTGTGTGAATAGATACAACATGTATTTTGATAAAAATGATGAGCCTAAGGCCTCTATTTAGACAGAAGACAGGGCGCATTTAAATAATTCGCTCTGT
>CACYBT010000078.1 GCA_902772715.1 uncultured Succinivibrio sp. | reverse complement strand
TTCAAAGGTTGGAGTTCATTTTGCCGACGCAAAATTATGTGACAAACTAAAGAATAAAGTATCAACCACTCATAAAGCAAAATAAGTCTACTATTTTTATCAAAGGGCACCGCAAAATTCCCTCTTGCGATTATGTTGAAGACAACTAATTTAAAAAAGTAGAATGTTTTGTGTGATATTCAACAGTTTTTATGAAACAAGAAAACATTAAAATGAAGGCAGGGGATAGTAAGTTTTGACTTGCTTGTTGGTTTTTGAGTAGGTAAAGTAAGTTTCATCTGCCGCGACTATGGTTAAATACGCAAGACCTTTGAAATACGGGATCGAGTCTAGTCAGAAACCGTGAAACTTTAGTCTTTTAAAAGGTTCAGACTGCGTGAAGCATAGAAGTGCTCTGTTTAAAATCTACAGAAGATGGTTAAAAAAACTCTTGCTGTAGCGAGAGGAGAATTTCAATTTAAGATTATTTAAGATAATTTATTGAAAATAATATTGTAAAATAGAGGCATTCATAAGATTATATGCATTCGGTTTTAACTTAAGATTTATGCTTTACCTTAACTTAAAGGTAAAATTTGCTCTCATCTGAGAGCTTTTTTGAACTCAAACTGTTGAAAACAGACAAGTGGAATTACCGCACAATGAAAAGATTTAAGAACACCACGATTGTGATTTTTTGTTTTACCATCGCAATTGTCAGTTTCGCCATCTGTACATTGAATATTCTAATTTCAATGCAAAATGTGATTACAGATAATAAAGCAGAAATAAGTAAAATGCTCTGTTATAAGGTCAGTGATGAGATAGTAGATGGAAAATTGTTTCAGAGTGTTGATGTTGTGGAAACCATGCTCGCTAATACCTTGCTTAGTGAAGTTATCCAGTTTGAAAATAGTAAGATTTCGAATGAGCTGATTTTTTCTTATCTTAGTAGAGTAAAAGACAGATTTGATTTTAATAACGTTACTGTTGCCTTGGTTAAGAATAATTATCTGTATACTGCTGACGGTAACGCTGAAATAATTGATAAAAATAATAAAAATGAATTTGGCTGGTATTACAAATTTCTCAAAAACGATGAGGATCTTAAGTTGTCAATTGGCAAAGATGGATTTCATGATGGTACCATGAATATATTTACCAATGCCAAATATTACAACCCCAAAACAGACGAAGTTGAGGCAGTGGTATCTGTTGGATTCAAATTAAGTAAAATTAGTGAGGATATTGCGGCTTTAGAACAGCTTCACGGAGTAAATATTGATTTTGTGGATTCTAACGGCAATGTCGTACTGTCTAGTGACAACGAGGGTATTGGCAAGTTATACCCACTCTTTGAGGATGAAAGTCTGAAAAAGGATTTCCTGCGTAATAGTCACTTTTATTTTAGAAATTTAGGTAGTTATGGTAGCTGCACCTCAGGCTTTATCCCTGAAATCAATCTGTATATTATCGTTTATGATGAACATGTAATAAACAGTATTTTTAGCGAGATCCTTTCTAGTAATTTGGTTTGTTTTATTATTTATCTGCTTGTTATTGCGTGTTTAAGCGTGTTCATTATTTACAAAGATCGGATCTTGTCAAAAATCTTTAACATTGATAGAACTTCAGGTTTGTACAACCGAAGTTTTTTTACTAAGTATTCACAAAAAATTGCTACAAGGATGCTTTCTGCAGATCTGTATGTAGTGTGTTTTGATTTAGTCTATCTAAAGCAAATAAATGCTAAATACGGTAGTGAAGGAGAAAAAGAATGCATTTTGGCTTTTAGTTCAATTATTTTTAATATCCTTGCTCCGTTTGGTAAATGCTTTCGTACCGATGAAAGTGAATTTAAAGTCATAATTGAAATCGACCATAAAAATTTTATAGAACTTATGGAAAAAGTTCGTGAGGAAATTAAAAAGTGGCATGGTAGAACTGTTCCTTATCTCAGTGTTAAGATTGGCATTACCTGTGGTGGCGATAATTTGAACAAAAGCCTGGAAGAATATGTAAACGAGGCTAATTACAATGTTTATCATGAGAATGATGGTGTTAATGCCAAAGGTTACTTTTAATTTGCTAATCGCTGAACTACTGTATGGTTTGAATTACTAAAAATGAAAAACTTTGAGGAGTTTTTTTTAAGAAAAAAGATCAATATTTCAAAATGCCTCAAATATGGTTTCAAAAAAACTGATTCCTCCTATCGTTATGCTTTCTACCTTTTAAATGGTGAATTTGAGGTTACTCTTGAAGTAACTGAAACTGGGCAGATCTTACTTGATGTTGTTGATGTGACGTTAGGAGAGGAGTTTCTGCCAATATTTCAGAAAAATCGCAGTCCTTATGCACAAATGGTGTATTCTGCATTAAAGGAGCGTATTCAAGAAATAACCGCGGTATGTTTTGGTCAAGAGTCTTTTATAAACCCGCAGAGTAACCGCATCGTAGGTCATATATATAAAATTTTTCATGAATCTCCTGAATATCCTTTTGTCAAAATTCCTACCTATGGAGTATTTCGAGCGCCGAACAACAAATGGTATGCGCTGATTATGGATCTTGATAAGGAGCGTTTTGAGGAGCATATGAGAAGAACCGTTGCTAATTTGTGTTCTGCATCAAAAAAAGGTAACAGTAGTTGCAGCTCAGATATGTATGGTGAGTCTTCTAAGGTTGAAATCGTAAATCTT
>CACYBT010000077.1 GCA_902772715.1 uncultured Succinivibrio sp. | reverse complement strand
GGCCGCTATGCAAACCTGTTTGCGGTTAGGCTTAACTGTATCTGATGAGATTTTATATTACAATACGCTATATATCGGCCAGTTACGGCTACAAGCGCGAGTAATCCCTCAGGAGTATCATTGATTTTGTTTCCTATTGTGAGGCAGATATTGGCATTATCCTCATCAGGCGCGATTATATAGCTGTAGGTACAGTCAAGAGCGTTTCTTTTGTTTTGACGCCGGGCTTTAACGTCAATTTTAGGTAGTGCAGATTTGACTTTAGCAATGGTATCGGTTCTGATTTTTTCAATTTTTTCTTTGAGTTCTTTTTCGGCCTTAGTGATGGGGCTATTTTCAATGTCGATGATAAACTCATTTCCCTGAGACCTGATAAGTTTGTCGGCAGCCATATTGAAGAGTTCAAAAATATCAACTCCGTGAACTTTTTTGATTTCGTTGTTGACAATGGCCAATCCTTCTTCAAAGTTCCTTCTAATTTCAGGATCGACTATCTTCATGCGCTCCTCGTGGGCACTCCAGGCTTTTTTCTGAAAATCATGAAATTTCGTAAGCTCGGCTTCAACGTCTTTAGGTTTTGGCATTTCATGCATTTTAGCCCACTCGGGTACATTAAATGGCTTAGGTTTACCGATATCTTCAATAGGACGAGGTTTGTGAGGAGCCTTTTTTAGCTCTGTAAGTAAATCTACCACACACAGATAAGCCCACCATACAGCAGTTCTTTTGTGTAGACAATAGGCCAGAAAGCAACAGGCATCCTTGTATTCTTTTCTTCTTACAAGTTCGTTTACATAATCCTCGCTGTTAGGATAGGTTTTTGCAAGTTCATACTGTTCGGTAGTTGCAGGATATTTTTCTTCACTTACAGTGTCTAATACGGTTGCATGCTGCAACAGTACCATATGTTTATTCATCCTCGTGAGCTGGTTTGAAACATATTCCATAATTTTGAATACTCCCGAGGTTTAATTTATTTTTAAGGCCTTGGCTGAAGTTTCCATCGCACCTGACTGTGTTTTGAGCGCATTTGCAGAATTATTTGAGGCGACAGCCGCATTTTCATTGGCGTCAACTTCGGTGTCAGATGCTTTAACATCGCCTTTTTGTCCATTGACGTTATCTTCTGCAAGAGTCCCCTTGTTGTTATTGCCATCCGCCTCTTTCTTATCTAAAATCGCCTTATCTTCAGTAGGAGAGGCTTTTTTGTTGCCCAAAAAATCCTTGCTCTCATAATTTGAAGTCAGGAGAGTTTCTATAGCCTCTTTGGCTATCATGACTGCTGCCCCGACCGCTACATCTGCGGCAACTGTTTGTCCTAATGTGATTAGAGTATTTTTGGTGTTTTCGTCTAGTGCCATCGTGATCTGCCTTTTCTTTAGGTTTAATGCTTCATAATTTTGTTAAGGTTTAAGTCCTATGCTCTGGCATCTACCTTTTTCCAGCTTTTTGAACAATCCTCAATACTGCTTATTTGAAGCTTGCCGCCTTTTAGTGCTACCTTGCTTGGTTTAATAGCAAAAGGTTCTGCGGCTACGATAGCGTGTGCGGCCATAGTATTTAGAGTGAACTTCAGACTTGTACATATATATTTGAAATTCTGGGCATGAGTATTGTCATTAAAACCGGTGCGATTAATCCAGGTATCCTTGTTTATCATAGTTGCTACTGTGGTTCCTATATTGACAATTTTGGCAACGAGATCAATTAGATCACAGCAGAAGTCACAGGTGTCAGCAAAGAACTGGCCTACGGTGGCAGGATCTGCCTTTCCTTTAGGGCCTTTTTTCTGTGCTTTATGATAGTCGCTGACTTTTCCAGAATAGTTACCGGTGTTTGAACCATCCTTTATGAAGAAATCATAGACTGTGGCAATTGCAGGAAAGGCTATACCATTATAAATCGTGTCAAAGGTATCGGCTGCTTCTTTCTTTCCTGAGGCGGCTATTCCTGATTTGATACCTTCCTCCACTAATGAGGCATCGAATTTTATGAGACTTTCCATGTAGGTACCATAGGTACAGGTTCCTAGACTTGCTTCAATTCCTTTGACAGAGGCAATGCCTTTGGATGCTTTTAGAGAGGCACCGAATTCATCACCAACAGATGCAGAAAACTTCCCTTTAACCGACGCAGTAGATCCAGAAAGAGATGCTCCTGCAAAACTGTCAAGGTTTAGCGATGAGCCAAAACTGCTGAGTGCTCCGTTGACAAAAGGTATAGACTTTGCCTTTATCGCATTAGGGACAACGGTAATGGTTGAGCCTCGGCTGCCTAAGGAAATCTTTTTGGTTGTAGTTATGCTTATATTCCCTGTTCCTTGTACTGAGGTACTGTCGGAGGCTGAGATTTTTATATTTTGGGCATTGATGGTAAGAGTTCCTGTTGGCACATTGATTTCCATATTGCCGTTATGATCGATTTTGAATACATCTGTAAAACTGTTTGCAAAATCATTTGGGACTCCGATTTTATCTTTGAATTCGTTGGTAACTGCGTTAATATCGGTTTCAGCCTTTGAAAAAGCAGTTTTTTTGGTATCAAGCACTTTATAGGCTTCGTTTAGGTTTTCTTTAAGATTTGAAAGATCATCATTTAGTTTCTCCAATTTTTTCTTGTCAGACTCTTCGGCGCTCTCTTCTTCTGCTCGGATTTGGGCTTCAAAGATCTTCTGTTCGCGGGTTTTGGCTATGATTTCAGATTCTATTTTTTTGACTTTTGTTTTTTGTTCTTTTAGCTCAGCCTTCGCGTCAAGGAAACTCTGCTTGGTTTTGCTACAGCGAGCCTTCAGATTTTTTTCTTGAAGATTGGGGTGAGATGTCAGTTTTTCGTTTAATGGCAGATATTTGCTATCAAATTCCATTGTATCATCATAATTTTTGTATGCTACATAATTGTTTGACTGTAAGACCATGGCCTCGACAATGGAGCTTTCAGTGCCGGCTAAAATTTTGTTTTTTATAAGTTCATGGATACTAGAATTCTTTTCAAGAATAATGTCTGACAAAACATCAGAGCTGCGCTTAACATTAAATCCGGTTATTCCTGTATTTTTGCTTTTATCCTGAGCGTTCCAGATATGTACTCTTGCTCCCTTATCATAGGTAGTAAGCATTTTAATCGAAGAGAGGGTATTGTTACGGTTATCGCGGTTAGCGGCTTCTACTATCTCGGTGCTTCTTGGCGTTAAATATGAATGCAGATAAAAATTATTATCACTGCAGATAATGAGGATCCTTTGACCGATGCGGGGAAACGTAAAGGAATCATTAAAGCCTGTAAATGAAGTTAAATTAACACATACCGGTGTGCTGTAGCCATCAGGTAGTGCGTAGAACTTGCTAGGGGTTACAGTATCATCTCCTGCAAAGATGCAGATGGAATCGTTGCGGGGTTCATTGGTGAGAGTGTCCCACACTCCTGAGTATTTTCCGTCTCCGTCTGAAACAGTGGCTTCGAGTATCTTAGCAGAAGAGCTGGCTGGAATACCGTTTAAGACCATGTGAGATGCGAATGCCTCTGCCATATTCTCATCTTTTTGGTTTTGTGCAAGTGCCATACTAGACGCTGTGGTGACGTTCATTCCCAATTCAGCGGGAGCAGAGAAGGAGCCGGGCTCACTCTTGTGATTAATTTCATATGCAGTAAAGAGGCAGTCTATGCTTGGTTTTGAGTCAGAGGCGTTGAATGTTTTGTTGAGTGTGCAGCAAATATGCAGTTTACAGCTATCTACGATAAGTTTTACACTGTCACCTATGTAATTTTGGGTATTGATGACTGTTCCTGGCGTAAAAATAAGCTGCGAGGCGCTTATATGGTAACGCTGATTCTCCCGTTTTTGTTTATTTACATAGTTTTTTTCGACCTCTACAGTGGCGTTGGCCTTTGACTGTAAGGCATCGACGTTTTTACTGTTGGAAAAAGACAAGAAACTATTGCTAAGCGGACTTGTGGATAACTCTTGATTTAGTACTTCAACTTTTATTGAGTTAAGTTTTGGAGAACCGTCATAGCCTTTGTTACAGGTGATAACCATCTTGTTATCAATATTTTCAAGCTCTTCTGTATCTTGAGAAAAGTATGAACTTATCACATCTGAGCCTTGCTTGATGCCATATCCTTTGCTCAAGAAAACATTAATTTTATTATTTCCTGTGTGGGAATGCGTTATGCAAAAATTCAGACCGTAATCAAGCAGAATCTGTCGTAATGCGCACAGAGG
>CACYBT010000076.1 GCA_902772715.1 uncultured Succinivibrio sp. | reverse complement strand
TTGCCGTTCGCTTTAGTCTTGCCCTTTAAGGCCGACTTAGGGACTTTAACCCATTAGACTGCTCACATGCTGAGCGCACCAAAAAAACCGGTTGTTGAAACCGGCTTTATTGGTCAGAAATGAAATATTAAACCTGTTTTGAAGGGATAATGAGAGGAATATCGCTTTCTTGGCCTTTCTTTAACAACATGAAGAAAAACAAACCAATTACCAAAATAGCAAATACTGTATAAAAGCCAAATGGAACAACTCCCAATATGAGGCCTCCAATCTGGTAAATAACAAGAGCAAGAGCATAAGCCCAGCATAACATGTAAACCATCGCAAAAAGCCACCATTTACTGGAGCCTAACTGACGTTTCATGGCGCCTAAGGATGCCACGCAAGGAATACTCCATAAGTTGAATGTCAAAAAAGACAAACCAATAAGATGAATTAGTGAATCGGATGCATCTGCACCAGATAGCTGGGCGAAATAAGCATGCAAGGAAGAAGCAAGATCACTTTCCCCTCCTTCAAAATCGCCATCCAAACCAAGAACCACAGCCATGGTGCTAACCACGTTTTCTTTAGCCAAAAGACCATTAAAAACTGCAACAGTAGCCTGCCATGAACCAAAGCCCACTGGAATAAAAATAAAACTTAGAGCAGAACCAATAGCGGCTAGCATGGAATTATCAATATGCTGAACCATGCCAAAGCCACTCTCATCAAAACCAAAAGAAGCAAAAAACCATACAGCCACAACCACAGCAAAAATTACCGTACCCGCTTTGATTACAAAGGCACGGCAGCGTTCATATACGGCCTTAAAAATACTCTTAACCGTTGGCAGATGATAATCAGGAATTTCCATAACAAATGGAGATACTTTCTCTTTAAAGGCACGATTTTTCTTTAGAATATACCCGGTAGCAATAATGGAGAAAATGGAAATACCATAAATAATAGGAGCAAACCACCAAGCATTATCAAAACATGCTACGAAAATCATGGTAATTATAGGCAGTTTTGCCGAACATGGAATAAAAGTTGTGGTAATAAGACCAATGCGACGCTCATTGATATTGTCAATGGTCTTGTTGGCCATAAGCGCAGGCACACCACAACCGGTAGCAATTACAAAAGGAATAAAGTTTCGTCCTGACATACCAAATTGACGAAATATTCTGTCAAGAACAAATGCCACACGCGTCATATAGCCGCACTGTTCAAGGAATGACAGAAATAGAAACAGAAAAGCAATCTGCGGTAAAAAGCCTATTACAGCACCAACACCGCCAACTACACCATCAACAGCCAAAGAAGTAAGCCATGGCGCAGCCTCCGCACTCTCACATAAACCGGCTATTGCATCTGAGATAATGCCTCCAAACAGAGCATCGTTAACCCAATCGGTAATGGTTAGAAACTCAGTGCCATCCTCAGTTGCATATGGGAGCATCTCAAGATAGGAGGTAAAGTACATCGCCCCAAAATACACTAAAGAGACCACAACAAGGAAAACGGGTAAGGCCAAAAACCTGTTGAGAACGACCCTGTCTACCGCTTCAGTAAAGACCGTGGCCTTAGTCACAGTCTTCACTTCACACTCCTTAATCATATTGGAAATAAATTCATAGCGCTCATGAGGAAAATAGGACTGAGCATCCATGTCATACGTACTCTCAATTTCATTGCGGGCACGCGCAGTAGCAATAAGAACCTTCTCAGCGGTCTTATACTCTTCAATATATTCATCATCATTCTGAATTAAAGATGTGGCAATAAACCTCTTACTGGCTTGCGGCAAAGTCTCATCAAGAGTATCTGCAACAGACGCTATAAGAGCACTGACACTGTCTGAGAAAAAATCAGTCCTTAAAGGCACTCTGGCATTTTCAATAGCCTTGTACACCATTTCAAGATTCTGTCTGCGACTTGCAGAGACTTCAATAACTTCAATACCTAGTGTCTGCTTTAACTTGTCTACATCCAGTGCAATACCTGACTGCTCCATAATATCAATCATATTGAGCACCACGACCATTGGTTTCCCAAATGCAGCCAGTTCCAAACACAAGGAAAGTGAACGTTCAAGATGAGAAGCATCCACGATATTTAAAATCACATCGTACTGATTACTTAAAAGAAATTTTCTAGACACCAGCTCTTCTGGAGAATATGGTGACAGAGAATACAGACCTGGAAGATCAACAACGTCCCAGTCTCGGTCAGCAATCTTCCCGATAACTTTATCCACAGTTACACCAGGCCAATTTCCCACATATTGATGAGCACCGGTAAGAGCATTAAAAAGAGTAGTCTTACCACAGTTCTGATTACCAATTAAGACGATTGTTTTTGCGGTCATAATGCTGACACCTCCACAAGAGCAGCATCCTGTCTGCGCAGGATCATTGAATAGCCCCGAACGTTTAGTTCAAGCGGATCACCTAATGGAGCAAAACGAGTACATTTGACCTTAGTACCCGGAGTAATTCCCATATCTAAAAGTCTCCGACGCAGAGAAGAACCCTCTCCGCCAAGTTTTACTACCTTTACCATGGTACCAACATCTACATTGTCTAGTGTCATTTCCAAGCCTTATAAACATACGTCAAGCTAATAAACGATGAGTAACTTAAATTAGTTTAGACTAAATTAAGTTAGCATTATTTAACTTAAGTAAGTTTAAGACAACTAAAATATAAATACAAGTTTTTTTTATTTCCTAGGAATTCCCAGTCCACACACTTAATGTCAAGATTGACAGCTCCCCATGGCTGAAGCCAGGGGCTTTTCGGCACAATTTGGTAATCTGCTCCAATCATTGAACATACACGGGATCTTAAAAACTGTACGGG
>CACYBT010000075.1 GCA_902772715.1 uncultured Succinivibrio sp. | reverse complement strand
TTATTTAAATAGGCAAAATGCCACCGATAACGATCTCTTTGCGGCAGCTACTTTATTGAATGATTTTAAAGACTACAAAGGAGCCTTAGATACTATAAATCGCGTAAAAGATCCTACTGAAGAGATGCGCTTTATTAAGCAAGAGATAACAATAAACAGAGACCTGAATATGGTTGATATGTATCTATCAACTAGTAACCTACATGCTGCTCAAAACACCTTAGATTCGCTTTCTGCGAAGATTTCTTTGTTAACCGTTCCGCAGATGGGTTATGTTGCCAAATTCTATTTACAGTGTGGTCAGCCTAATAGAGCGTTGGAAATTGCTAAACTTGCAGCAGATCGTCCAATTAAACCTGGAGCCTCAGTTGATGATTATGCCAATCTTATCCATGTATTTAATGAAACTGGTAATGTTGACATGGCAAATCTGTTCAAACAGAATCCAAGTTTAGTAGCTAATTCTAGTAAATCACTTCTTGAAGATATGGATATGGGTGATGCTATCAGAAGAGCAGATCATTTAAGGATGTTAAATCGCAGTGCAGATGCTTATGATGTACTCTATCCACTAATAGAGGCTCATCCTGAAAATAATGGTTTACGTATGGCTATGGCCAGAATTTATTATGATAATGGCATGAATAATGAGGCTTATACCCTCTATGATCAGGTTTTAAGAGATGATCCAAATTCTCAGGACGCTCTTGAGGGTGCAATCAATGCAGCCTATGACAATGAGGACTACGAGATAGCAACACATTTGGCCGAAAAATTGCAGAGTACCAAAAACCCTCATACGCTTACCCTTATGGCTCGCATTGATGAGAAAAACAAAAACTATAATGAGGCTTTGTCTAAACTTTATAGGGCAAGAAGTCTTATTGATAACAGATATACTGTCTTTCCAGAAGCACATCAGCCAATTAGTATGAGTACAAAGGTAAATGAACCTATTCACCAGCCTGGTAACCCTTTTTCTAATCGTAATGCACCTTTAACTTCAGCCAATACTAAAGTTACAGAATTGCCATGGACCAAGGAACATACAAAAGAACAAGTGGCAATGAATGCCAAGGATAGAAAGAATACTATCAATGAAATAAATTACATGATTAGAAATTTATTGGAAAAAACTTCTACCACAGTAAATGTTTCCATAAATGCAAGACAAAAAAATGGTAATGATGGTACAAGCCGACTTGATTCAGTAGAAGTGCCTATAACTGTAGCCACGCCGGTTGGCAGTGGGGCTAAAGCATATTTAACCGCAACACCAACCGTTATGTATGCCGGTGAGGCTAGTGGTGAAGCGCTTGAAAGATATGGTAGTAACAGTGTATATGTTCAAAGATACGGCGGATATATTGGCAATAATTGGGGCGAGACCAGAAAATCAGGTGTAGCCTTTGATGTAGGTGTTTTTGATGATAATTATAGAGTAAATCTTGGTATAACTCCTGTAGGCAAAGAAGGTACTAATTTAGTTGGAAGGATTTTTTATAAATATCCTGTAGCAAAATTTTCCAACTTAATCTTTGATTTAGAGAGAACTGGTCTTAAGGATTCTATGCTCTCTTATTTTGGTGCTAAAGATGGTAATACAGGGACTTTTTGGGGTGCTGTAACTCGAAATGGTTTGAAAGTAGAGTATGTTTATGATGATTCCTATTTAGGTGGAAGACTTGGTGCGTCTGGATATATATATAGAGGACAGCATGTTCAAAATAATCACAGTTTCAGTCTGAATGCAGGTATTTATGTTCACCCTATTAAACCAACATTCTATCAGGACTTTACAATCGGATTTGATTTAAGATACGAGACATTTTTACATAATCAGAATAATTTCTCCATCGGTCATGGTGGCTATTTCAGTCCTCAGAAATATTTTGCAGCAACAATACCAATCAACTTCAGAAAGAGAGGAGATAATTTGGTCTTCAATAGTAGTTTAACATTTGGATTCCAAAATTATACTCAGCAGGAAGAACGGGTATTCCCATTGGATGATTATGCAAGACTATATTCTCAGCGTGGTTTAGTTGAAACTGTTAATCTCAGTAATCTGAAATATCCATCAAAATCAAAAAGCGGTTTCAGTGTTAATGCCAACTTAAGTCTTGATTATTACTTATTTGATGATTTAATTGTTGGTGGCTCCTTGAAGTATGACACATTCGGTGAGTACAAAGAGGCATCTGAAATGCTATATGTTAAATCCGTGCTTGGAGGAGAATAAATGGAAAGCATCCTCCATTCTACAACTGAATCTAATGGAAAATTGGCCTTACTTGAGCAGATATTTATACTTATGTGTAAAAATGCTTCACCACAGGATGTGAAGAATTTTCTTTTTGATGCAGGTATGCAGCTCTCTCAGGTATATAAAGTAACAAGTATTGATAGCCTTGATAGTTTTCATCTTGAGGTTAATGATAATCTTGAAAAACTGGGTTTTGGTGTATCTCAGTTTGATGATCTTGGCGATATGATTGAAATAAAAAATTTTAATCTGCCTTTGAATTTTGATGACAAATTTGCTGATAAATGGTTAACCTGTTTCGGTTTTGTTCTATGTGGCCTATATAACGGTTGGTTTAGACAGACAGGAGCACCTGCTGGGTTGTTTTGTGATATTAAAGAATTGATTTCTCCTAATACAGTAAATCTTGTTTTAAAAAAGAGGTAATTTATGTATTTTAAAAATCTTCTGAAAATAATACTCTCTGTAATGGGATTATCTGTGTTGATTAGTAATGTATACGCCGGAGCATGGGAAGACTATAAACAACGTTATCTTGACGAGGATGGTGCAATTATTGATACCGGAAACAATAATATGTCTCATAGCGAGGGACAGAGTTACGGTATGCTTTTTGCTCTTTATTTTAACGATAAAGATTCCTTTGACAAAATATGTAAATGGACTTTAGTTAACCTTTATAATGAGAAAACAGGATTATTAAATTGGGCTTACAAGCGTAATCAGAGTGATCCTACCGCAGATAAGAACAATGCTACCGATGGAGATCTTATGATTGCCTGGGTTTTGATAGAGGCTGGCAAAAAATGGAATGTTAATGCCTATACGAAACGCGGGGAGAAAATGCTGTCTGTTCTCATGTCAAAACTAGTCATGAAAATGGGTGGATCTTATATTCTGTTACCTGGAATAGAGAATTTTTATTTTAACAGTCATGCTATTGTAAATCCTTCATATTATATTTACCCTGCTTTATTGGGGATCCATAAGCATACATTTTCCAAAAGATGGAGAGAAATCTCTGATGATGGAAAAAAACTTATATCAAATCTTAAAACTCAGAAAATAAAGCTGGCTCCTGATTGGATTAAATATGAGGCTAACGGCGACAACGCCCCATCTGATAAATGGCCTGTTAGATCTAGCTATGATGCCATTAGAGTGCCATTGTATTTATTCTGGGAAAATTCTGAGGCTAAGGAATTGAAACCATGGCTAGAGTGGTTTGCCCGTTATCCTGCAACAAATACACCCGCATGGGTTAACGTAATGACAGGTGAGACTGCAGGATATCCCATGTCAAATGGTTTGCTGTCCGTTAGGACTCTCATTACCACAGGATATGTGGCAGAACCAAAATTTTCTGACAATGATGATTACTACAATGCTAGTCTTATGATGCTTGCTTATTTGGCAGCAAATCATGCTTTTATGTAAAATACATATGCAATCAGCATTTAAGATGTATGAATATAATTTATTCATACATGTAAAATAAAAATTATGCTGAATTTTCAAGGATTCTTTATTGTTTGTTATGGCATACTTTTTTGCCATAATGAAAAATGAACTTGTCCTTGTTGCTGTTCTTTTATTACCCTGTAACCAGGTACAATTACATGGCTTCCCTCGCGCTCTTCTACATAGATTTTGGTGTTACTGTCGATTAGCTGACGATTAAGAATAGTAGAAAGTATTTCTTCGTAGATTTCAGAGTCATATGGAGGGTCGATAAATATCACATTATATTTGTCATTATGGCTGTTAATAAAATCTATTGCATTCTGATTAAATAAACTAATTTTTGTATTGACTTTGAATGTAGAATTGAATTTTTTTAAATTTTCATATACGTCTTTACTTAGTTCAACTTGAGTTAAAGATGCAGCGCCATTAGAAATAGCCTCATATCCTAAAATACCGCTACCTGCAAATAGATCTAGTACACGGGCTTGTGGTAAATCATTGGTTAACCATGAAAATAGCACTTTTCTGACCAAAACTGATGTTGGCCGTAGACCTTTAGCGTTAAGAACAGGTATATTTTTACCTTTATATGTTCCTGATAGAATTTTAATTTCGTTACTATATGATTGCATGAAAGTCTCGTATGGTAAGTAAATATATGGCGACAACACGATCGGCGGAATATCACAAAATCAATTTTGTGAAAACTTACGCTATCAACTAAATTTCCTTATCCTAAT
>CACYBT010000074.1 GCA_902772715.1 uncultured Succinivibrio sp. | reverse complement strand
GCCAAAAAATCCTGTGAGATTATCTCTCTGGGTAATCTTGCAGACAAGGAACATTAACAAAAGCCACATATTAAGAAAATAGCCTTTAATTTTGAGTAAAATTGTTTAATTCTCTTAAAAGGCCGTGAATAGAAACATATTGCTATGAACCCTCTAAATATCCCGCTTTTTTAGGAGAGTTCAAAACAGGCAAACCCGTTATCCAAAGCTATGTTAAGCCTAGCATAACCATTGGGAAAAAGAGTGTACAAAAAGTTTCTCTTAAATCCCTGCCTTGCGACGCTAAAGGATCAGGATCTTAAGCCTCTGCTTAACCTTTATGACCATACTCCCAAAAGATTAAAAAAATGGTGACTATTTCATAAACCCAAGCGTTTTTAGGAAATTTTCAAGATCATCTTTAATGATGGCAAAATCAAGATCGCTTATTAGTTTTCCCTCATAGGCCAAAGGCACAGTATAGGCTCTTGCAAAAGGCCCGGGAAGCCATCTTTTAGGTTCATCGCCAAAGCCCTGATTGAGACTCAAAAGAGGGATATGAGAGGCCACTGCCAGGTGAACTCCGGCCGTATCCACGCTAAGTAGCGCCGAGAGGTGCGCCACAGCTGCAGCAAATTCTCTGATGCTCAAATCAGGCAAAAATAGATAGCGCGCCTGTTCCTGCCGTGAGAGCAAAAGATTTTTGGTTTCCATCTCATCTTTAGTTAAGAGCGGCACAATAAAAGCATCAGTATGCTCCTCAAGATACTGACAGAGTTTTGTGATGGTATCCTCTTTTAGTCTCTTGTCACGTGCGGCTCCAAACGGAATCAGGCCGATAGTTTTTTTACCCTCAAAATATCCTTCTACCCTCTCTTCATCGTCTTTGGTAAATAAAGGCTGATAAGCGCAGTTGTCTGCATGAATACCCCCCATCTGCAAAAGATCATCAAAAAAAAGGGAGATATGCCTATCCTTGTTGCGTTCAAAAAGATTGATGGCAATAGCCTTAACGCGGCTGTCAAAGCCTGCAAAAATCTGTGGTTTTAACCTATGACAAAGATAAAGATCACGCGGCCGTGACACCATTTCGGTAGAAATGAGCAAATCACAGGGGCCAATTTGCTCTAAAGATGCGGCCATGGCATCAATTTCCCTAAACTTTGGTCTTTTTTGGGAAATCTCCACATGAGTGACTTTTAACACATCTTTGTAGACAGAAGCGATAAATTCAGGGCAGATGACACTAATCTTAAGAGACGGGCAGTAGCGTTTGAGAGCCTCGATAAAAAATGACATGACCTCGGTATCCCCGAGTTTACCGTCAGGCTTATTGATAACCACATGTCTGAGGCTTTGAAAATCAAAACTCTCAACTCTTGTCGCCTCATAATCAAATCTTAGTCTTGCAATGGTAAAACGCAGAGAATTTAACAGGGGTTTATATAAATTGCTTAGTCTCATCCTAACCTCAGATATCAAGCGTAAGGGTGACAGGACAGTGATCAGAGCCCATCACCTCCTGCAGAATACGCGCATCGACAATCTTGTCTTCTAACTCCTCGGAGACAAAGAAATAATCGATGCGCCACCCGATATTCTTCTCGCGGGCAAAAGTCTTGTAGGACCACCACGAATACTGATTTTCCACATCCCCATGCACGTGACGGAAGGTATCAATATAGCCCTTTTTTATAAACCTGTCCAAAAACTCCCGCTCTAAAGGTAAAAATCCGGTGTTATGCTCGTTGGTCTTCGGTCTTGCCAGATCTATAGGACGATGGGCAATATTAAAATCCCCGCACACCACAATCGGTTTTTGTTTTCTTAAGGTCTCGGCATAATTGAGAAAACACTCAAAAAAGCCCATTTTATAAGGGACGCGTTTAAACTCTCCTGTAGGTCTGCCAGCCTCATTTAAAATGGCGGCCCCACCGTTAGGGAAATAGCCATTAAAAAAATGAAATTTTTCAAATTCAAGGTGAATTAACCGCCCTTCTCCCTTATATTCATCATCTGGCAGTTCGTATTCCACGTTAAGAGGCTTTAAGCGGGTATAGACCGCCGTACCGGAATATCCTTTTTTGACCGTTGAGGAGCAGAAAAAACTCTCATAGCCATCCTTACTTTTAAGAGAGGGATCTAACTGCTCTACGCTAGCCTTGGTCTCCTGCAGTCCAATCACGTCAGAAGTTGAATCGTAAAACCAGGAAAAACCTGCTTTTTTGCATACTGCCCTAAGGCCGTTCACATTCCACGAACATAATGTAATCTTCATACACTATCTCACAAACATACTAAGATCATTGTCATTGTCTCCGCCTAAAGCACTCATGAGTTCCATGGTGGAGGTCAGACGGTTCATTTTACTGTTCAAATAGGAGATTTTAGAGGCACGCATGGTATCAGCCGCATTTAAAAAATCGGTTAAAGACACAAGACCTGCCTCATAGCGTGCCTGATAACGCTCATAGTTTTGTACGGATAAAGTGTAGGTTTCCTGGTGAATTTTCAAAGCCTTGTCATAATACTCCACATCCGCTATGGCATCATAGACTTCCGCTACCGCCTCCACATAGTCTTTGACAAAATCAACTGACACTATCTCAATCTCGGTTTGAGCCTGCGCCTTAAGTTTGTAAAGCCGGTTGAAGTTTAAAAACGGCAGGGTAATGGCCGCCCCCAATGTCGCAATCGGATTGGTGAGGAATCTACCAAAGGTGTTGCCGCTCTCGCCGCTGCCAAGACCTGCGTTTAAGGTAAAATCCGGGAAGAAATTCATCACCGCTTCATTATAGCCGGCGTAGGCCTTTTTAAGTCTCTCAGCACAGGCCATAAGATCAGGACGTCGTGTCAGAAGTTTGGCCGGTACTTCTAAAGAAAACCGAGGAAGAGTCGCGCTGTCAAGCGCTGCAACCGCAATGTCCCGGTCAGCGGTAAACCCAAGCATGGTCATAAGCGAGGTATGCGCCTTCATTCTGGCATTATGACGCTGCTCCAGGGTCGCCAGAACCTTTTTATGATTGATTCTGGCGTTATCTAAATCAAGGAGATCGGCCGCCCCGGCGGCAAACTTTTTCTCCACCAGCAAAAGCCTTTTTTGAGAATCTCTTACATCCTCCTCTCCTAAGGTTACGGCCTCTTTAGCATAAACATACTGCCAGTAGGCCTTGGCGGTAGTTTCAATAACCGTAAGACGCATGGCAAGATAATCGTAGGCCGTGGCCATAAAGTTCGCCGTGCTGCTCTGCACCTGCGCTTCAATTTTACCAAAGAGATCGACCTGATAGGATAAGCCTAAACTTGTGGAAGTCGAGCGGGTAACCCCATCCTCTCTTTCAAGGGCCCGTCTAAGATTCATGGAAATATTAGAACTTGCCGTAGGATGTCGTGAAGTCTTGGTGACTTCAAGATTCTCCTCTGCCTTTCTCACACTAAGATAGGCCTTTCTCATGTCAAAATTCTGCTTTAGGGCAGTTTCAATGGCCAAAATGAGGCATTCATCAGCAAAATCCCTGTAGTAATCCTTACCAATTGAAGAACCTATAAACTTGTCAGCATCCTTATAGGAAGAAACCGCAGGCATATGAGGCGCCTCATAGTCCTTAAAAAAAGCCGTACAGCCACATAACGAGCAGATAAGCGGCAGCAGAACAAGACTTTTATGCTTGAGTGAGAGTGTCATCAAGATACTCCTGCCAGTCTGGCACCGCCATATTGAAAGTCGTGGTAAATTTTTCTGTACTCATGCGCGAATCGGCAGGACGCCTGGCCTTAGCGCCAAAATCACGCGAGAGAATGGCACTTACTGTCACCTCGTGATCAAGAAGATTTAACTTACTGGCATGAGTGAGAATTACCCTGGCAAAATCACAGCGATTGATGCTGGGCACGCCACAGTAATTGTAAATCCCATAATGCCTAAAGTCTTTATCTAACATGCGCTCGGCCAGGGTGACACAGGCCTCTGAGAGAGGCCGTGCCGGCGTAGGATTGCCCTCCTCATCGCTCACCACTTTAAGTTCGTCTCTATCTTTCCCAAGCCTTAACATGGCTTTGACAAAATTATTGCCTTTAGGGCCAAAAATCCACGAGGCTCTTAAAATCACATATTTATCACAGTTTTCCGTGATAAATTTTTCCCCAAAGAGTTTGGTTTTACCATAAACACAGCGGGTATTGAGAGTTTCACTCTCCACATGAGGACCTGACTCATTGTTATCATAAACATAGTCGGTGGAAATGTGCACCAAGGGAATATCAGCCTCCTTACAGGCACGGGCCAGATATTTAGGGCCTAAGGCATTGATGGCATAAGCCTTGCTCTCCTCATCCTCGGCCAGATCTACCTTGGTGTAGGCGGCGCAGTTTATCACCGCATCAATTCTGGTACTAGAGAAGATGGCATTGACCTCATTCTCCTCACTGATATCAAGGGTATCATGCCCTGCGGCAATCACCTTATGTCCTCTTTGCAACAGGATCTCATGTACTTCACTGCCCACCTGTCCCTTTGCGCCACAAACCAATACTAATGCCATACTAACCTCTATACATTCTCTTTAGCCATACGGCTTACAATATTCTTTAAAACCCTATAGGCGGCGTTAATGCCCTTCACGCTCAAACACTCGTAAGGACCGTGAAAATTAAATCCGCCTGTAAAAAGATTCGGCGTAGGCAGTCCCAAAAAAGAAAGTACTGCCCCGTCTGTGCCCCCGCGCACATGATTTTCCATAAACTCAACCTTAGCATCAGTACAGGCATTTTTGATGAGGGTGATAAAGCCCTGATGCTCCTTTAGCACATTATATAGATTTCCATACTGATAACGAGTGTCAATCTGCACACAGTCTTCAAAATATTTTTTGGAAAAATAATCTTTTATAGTATCCAGAAAATGCAGTCTTTTCTGCATGCCCTCCTCGGTAAAATCCCTTATGAGAAGATGTAATGTGCAGGAGGCGGTGCTGCCCTCGATTTTGTAAATATGGTAAAAGCCTTCCTCATCCATGGTAGTCTCAGGCAGCTCTCTTTGAGGCAGCATCGCGGCAAATTCATGGGCCAGGCTTATGGCATTGACAAGTTTTTTATAGGCATCTCCGGTGTGGACACTCACCCCCTTAAAACTGACCTTGGCCATATAGGCATTAAAGGTTTTGACATCCACTTCCCCGAGATCTCCGCCATCAATACTCAGGCCATAATCGCAGTCTATTGCACTGACATCAATATGGGAGGCAGAAAGCCCGATTTCCTCATCTACCGTAAACAGCATAACAATTCTGCCATGCCTGAGGTTCTCGTTTACTTTAAGTTCCCGCAAAAGGTACAAAAGGATACTGATCCCCGCCTTGTCATCTGCCCCCAAAAGCGTAGTGCCATCGGTCACAATAAGCGCATCATGCAGGTGATTTGAAAGATTTTTACAAAATTTCTCATCAAAGGTAAG
>CACYBT010000073.1 GCA_902772715.1 uncultured Succinivibrio sp. | reverse complement strand
CCTGGTTACGTTATGTACGAAATTTTATATACTTTTTTTATAAAATTTTCGGTATTAGTCTTAATGTTGTATTTTAGTTTTAAATATTTTGATTTAAATAACAATTTCATAATTATTACGTTAATTTACATGATTATTTTAAGAATTCTCATTTACATTAAATTAGGTATTAAAGCATAATAACGTTGATTTATTGTAATAAAGATTTTTTTATATTTTTAGGAATCAATTTTATGTCAGAGAATAATTCTCAAGGATATATTTCTCATCATTTACATTTTCTTCAAATTGATTTGCGAGATTTTTCAGTTGTTGACAGTGTAAAGGCTTCAAATAAGGAAGAATTCAATCAGTGTTTAGCAAAAGGAAATACTTCTGAAAATTGTTTACAGCAAGTTGCAATCGAAAAATGTAAATTATCCGATTTAGGATCAGGAGTATGTTACGCTCAGCATAATGAAAAACATGAAAGTCAAATTATCAATCCATATACGCTTAACCTTGATTCATTAGGATTGACTGTTGTATTAGGATTTATATTCTTATTGTTGTTTAAGTATGCTTCAAAGAAAACAACATCTGGTGTACCAACAAAATTGCAGTGTTTTCTTGAGATGATTTTTGATTTTGTTCAGAGTACTGTTACAAGCATCTTTAAAAGAAAAAGCAAATTAATTGCACCTTTGTCATTAACAGTATTTATGTGGATATTCCTAATGAATCTAATGGATTTATTGCCAATAGATTTATTACCAGAAATATCCAAAAAATTGGGTATACCATATTTAAGAGTAGTACCTTCAGCAGATGTTAATGTAACTCTATCTATGGCTTTTTGCGTATTTTTGCTAATTTTTGCTTTTTCATTCAAGAATGTAGGTGTTGGTGGGTTCTTAAAAAGCATAACTTTACATCCATTTAATCATTGGATTTTTATACCTGTGAATTTTATTCTTGAAGGTGTTTCTTTACTATCTAAACCAATTTCTCTAGGCTTACGACTTTTCGGAAATATGTATGCTGGAGAAATGATATTTATTCTAATTGCATTGTTACCATTATGGTATGCACAGTGGATATTAAATGTTCCATGGGCATTGTTCCATATTCTAATTGTAACTTTGCAGGCATTTATTTTTATGGTACTAACCATTGTTTATTTATCAATGGCTAGTGATGAAGATTAGTTAATTTAACTTTGAATAGGAGATATAACATGGATGCATCTTTAATTTATCTTGCTGCTGGTCTAATGATGGGCTTGGCTGCAATTGGTGCCGCAATTGGTATTGGTATTTTGGGTGGTAAGTTTCTAGAAGGTTCTGCAAGACAGCCTGATTTACTTCCATTATTACGTACACAATTCTTCATTGTAATGGGTTTGGTTGACGCTATTCCTATGATTGGTGTAGGTTTGGGAATGTATCTAATGTTTGCTGTTGTTGGCTAATATTATTTTGACCAAATTTAGAGGTATCTAGATTGGAAATTAATGCTACGTTTTTAGGTCAAGCCTTTGCCTTTCTAATATTTGCATTCTTATGTATGAAATATGTATGGCCTCCTCTTTTGAATGCAATTGAGAAAAGGCAGAAAGAAATAAGTGATGGATTGACAGCAGCCGAAAAGGCTAAAAAAAGTTTGGAATTAGCAACAGAAGATGCCACTCGAACAATAAAAAATGCTAAGGCTGAAGCGCAAAAGATCATAGAAGAAGCAAATAAAACGAGATCTCAAATCATCGATAAAGCCTCAATAGAAGCACAGGAAGAACGTAAGAGAATTCTTGATCTGGCTCATAGTGAAATTGAAGCTGAAATGAATAAAGCACGCGAAGATTTAAGATCTGAAGTTGTTTCATTAGCAGTAGCAGGAGCCGAAAAAATTATCAATGAAAAAATTGATGAAAAGGCTGATGCGGCTCTATTGAAGAAAATTGCTGATTCTCTTTAGTTAAGAGGAAATGTAATGGCTGAAAATGTAACTATTGCAAGACCTTATGCTGAAGCAGTTTTTTCTATTGCAGTTGAGGAAAAGGAACTTGATAAATGGCAAATTCTTCTTCAAGCAATGAATGAGGCTTGTAAAAATGATTTTTTTGTTGATCACATAAAACTTTCAGCAAATTCAGAAAAAGCATCTGAGTCATTTATAAGTATTCTTGGAGATCTTGCTGATGACGAAGGTAAAAATTTTATTCGTGTTATCGGCGAAAATAATAGATTTGAAGTTATTCCTGAAATTTACGATGAATACGTAAGATTGAGGAAAAAATATGAAAAGAATCTTGATGCTCAGTTGATATCTGCAAGGGCATTTTCTGATACGGAACTAAAGTTAATTAGTGACAAACTAGAAAAAAAATACAATTGCAAGGTGACTTTAAACCAAGTAGTCGACAGTAGTTTGATTGGTGGCGCTGTTTTAAAAGTCGGAGATAAGATTATTGATGCAAGTGTTAGGACAAGTTTAAATAATTTGTCCTCAACCCTCAAATAATTAAGAGGATAGATAATGCAACTAAATTCAACGGAAATTGCTGATTTAATTAAAGAAAGAATTCAGCAGTTTAAAGTTGTGACAGAAGCCAGAGATGAAGGTACTATTGTTTCTGTGAATGATGGTATCGTAAGAATCCATGGTCTGTCCAATGTTATGCAAGGTGAAATGATAGAGTTTGGTAATGATCTTTATGGTCTTGCTTTAAATTTGGAACGTGATTCTGTTGGTGCAATTGTTTTAGGACCATATGGTGACCTATCGGAAGGTATGAAGGTACACAGTACCGGAAGAATTCTTGAAGTTCCTGTTGGCAATGGTTTATTAGGTCGTGTTGTAAATTCTCTAGGTGAACCAATTGACGGAAAAGGACCTATCAGTTCAGAAGCAAATTATCCTGTTGAAAAAATTGCACCAGGTGTAATTGCTCGTTTAAGTGTTTCCCAGCCAATACAAACTGGTTATAAAGCAGTTGATTCAATGGTTCCTATCGGAAGAGGACAACGTGAACTTATAATTGGTGACAGACAGACTGGTAAAACTGCTCTTGCTATAGATACAATAATTAACCAGGTAAAATATGGTGTTAGATGTATTTATGTTGCAATTGGACAAAAAGCCTCTACTATTGCCTCGGTTGTAAGAAAACTTGATGAGAAAGGTGCCTTAGAAAATACAATTGTTGTTGTTGCTTCTGCATCAGATACAGCCGCATTACAGTATATTGCGCCTTATGCTGGATGTGCTATGGGTGAATTCTTTATGGATCAAGGCGAAGATGCTTTGATTATCTATGATGATCTTTCAAAACATGCTGTTGCTTACCGTCAGATAGCTCTGTTATTACGTCGTCCTCCTGGGCGTGAGGCTTATCCTGGCGACGTTTTCTATCTACATTCACGTTTACTTGAGAGAGCATCAAGAGTAAATGCGGAGTATTTAGAGAAAAAATCTGGTGGCAAGATTGTTGGAAAAACAGGTTCCCTTACTGCTCTGCCAATTATTGAAACTCAGGCTGGTGACGTTTCTGCATTTATTCCTACAAATGTTATTTCAATTACAGATGGGCAGATATTCTTGACAACCAGCTTATTTAACTCTGGTGTTAGACCAGCAGTTGATCCGGGTATTTCAGTATCACGTGTGGGTGGTGCTGCTCAAACTAAGATTATTAAAAAATTATCAGGCGGTATTCGTACTGCATTGGCTCAGTATCGTGAGTTGGCTGCGTTTGCGCAGTTCTCATCTGATCTTGATGATGCAACAAAGAAGCAGTTGAATCATGGTCAGAAAGTAACAGAACTCATGAAACAGAATCAGTATGCTCCTATGACTGTGGCTGAGCAGGCCCTTGTGATATTTGCTGCTGAAAGAGGTTTTCTTGAAGATGTAGATTTGTCAAAGGTATTAAGTTTTGAAAAGGCTTTATTGGAATTTTCACATTCTAAATACGATGATTTGATGAAGGAAATTGATGCAAAACCTGATTAT
>CACYBT010000072.1 GCA_902772715.1 uncultured Succinivibrio sp. | reverse complement strand
CGAAGGATTGTTTCTTAGATTAATACCAGGAAATGGAACTCCCAAATCAAAATAAAGAGCCCTGCGAAGTTCAGCCATACGTGAATCAAGAGTATCGTAATCAAAAGAATTGAAAAGCTGATCTGACAAATCAAGAATAATTGGTACTACTGGAGAAAAATCATCAGCATCTCCCTGACTAATCTGTTTTCGATGCTGTTTTCCTCTTACAGTAGGGGCTAGGGTTTTATCAAGCTTGGCTTTAGGATCAATAGACTTAGGATGTGCATTCATACGCTCAAGTCCATAGCCAATACCAAACATGATGATCGAAAGAGAAAATAACTGAGGCTTAGGAAAACCAGGCACAAGCGCAAAAAGAAAAACCATGGCAGAGGCTACACGCAAAGCCTTTGGTCGTGCAAAAATTTCACCACCAATCTGTTCACCAACGTTATCAACTTTTCCACCGGAACGAGTTACAAGAATACCTGCAGAAATAGAAATCAAAAGAGAAGGAATTTGAGAAACAAGACCGTCACCAATAGTTAGAATACCGTAAAGTTTTAAGGAATCGCCCATGCTGAGTCCGTTAATAGATGAACCAATAATGGTTCCTGCTACCACATTTACAGCAGCAATCACTAAACCGGCAATCGCATCCCCCTTGACGAATTTCATGGCACCATCCATGGAACCATAAAGTTTACTTTCAAGACCAACTTCATCACGACGTTTCTGTGCCTCTGCTCCATCAATGGTACCAGCACGTAAGTCGGCATCAATAGACATCTGCTTGCCTGGCATTGCATCCAAAGAAAATCTAGCACCAACTTCAGATACACGTTCGGCACCCTTGGCAATCACCAAAAATTGAATAATAGCAATAATGATAAATACCACTGCACCTACCACGAAATTACCGCCTACCGCAAAGTCACCGAAAGTAAAAATAATCTCACCGGCATCAGCCTGCAACAGGATCAGACGTGTAGTACAAATATTCAGACCAAGTCGGAATAAAGTGGTAAACAGAAGAACAGTTGGAAATGAGGAGAAACCAAGTACTGATGGAGTATAAAGACTCATCATCATGATAAGAAAAGACACTGCTAAATTCATGGAAATCAACAAATCCACCAAAGGTGTAGGCATTGGCAGAATCATAAGTGCGATCACCGCAATCACAGCAAATACCAAAATAATATCTGCGTGTTTGGTGACCATTCCTACAGATGTTCTAGCAGACTCAAGAAATGTCATTGATTATCCTTTTTCTCAGATGAAACTTCTTCTAAAATAGTGCGCATTATTTCGATCGCCTCATCTTTTTTATGTAGCCTAAACAGGCATCTTGCCTTTAATTTTTTTAACTCAATAACATTAAACTTAATTGATTTTTTTTTCAAGAGTTTATCAATTAGCACCACTGTGGTGTTGTAGTCTCCTTTTTTGAAGCTAATTACTGCAAAAGCAAAAACAGCCCATATATTTGACGGCTCGACTACCAAAATAGCATTAACCGTCTTTTCAGCCTTATCAAGATAACCAAGGTTGATATAAAGGAATGCCAATATTTCAAGTACCTTTACCTCGTCCTGATTAAGGGAACTGCTGACTGCTCGTTTCAAGTTCTCTGAAGACACCGATTATCCCCCAACGAGCATCATCTGATAGGCTTTCAGTAAATCATGATTTTCCTCTAATGGAATTGCAACATCCCTACAAAATGCGCGAACAAACGGATCTTTAACTTGTTTTAACTTGTCAATAGCACTATCAAGATTTTCCTGAATTTTTCCTGGAGTTGCATCTTCAGGATTGGAAAGTTTAGGAGTTAGGGCCGACATCAACATTTTCTCGCTGTTTTGAGAATCAAAGAGATCCTCTAAACCGCTTACTGATTCACCAATTGATACAAAACTACGTGAATCAGGCAAATGCAACACTTCATCCTGCGGTGGCAGGATGGAACCAACGCCAATTTTACTGTTTAAGGAACTAACTGATGCCATTTCTTACATCCTCCCATAACTTCATAAGCTTCATCACCGCATTCTCAAAAAATTCTGCACTAATTTCCTGATTTTTTATTGTCACCAGAAAAATTAGTTTTGGATCTTGGAACATGGCAGTAATCACTAAACCACCAATGTAACTAGTAGATGTTAATGAACGTTTAATATACGAATCAACCAAGGCTATCTGAGGCTCTACACTATAGGTTAAAAGAACCTCAGTCTTTTCTTTGTTCAACTCAATAGACAAAGCACCATCTGCAATCTTCAGCACTAGAGCCTTGCCTTCGATAAAGTCAGGAACACCAGACATTCCAACACGAGACTCAAATCTTCTGAGTTCACGACGTAGTAAGTTCTGATCAATTACTGTTTTGCTAACCATTCATCCTCCAATGCAATTTTATCGTCAATAAGTCTTTCAATGGCATCATTAATTCTACCACGAGCTTCATTACTTCCGTAAACCACATCAGACAGATTATGCAATGTTTTACCTAATTCTTGACACAAGATCACTTCTTGCTCAGGATTTTTAGTCTGAACCTCAGATAAAAGGTTTCTAACTTCAGATGGACTTACAAACGAAGATGCACTTAACACTCCAACCTTTTTGAGGAAGTCAACTTTATTAACACCAGATACATCAATCTCAAGATTATTGGCAAGCCTATCAAGTAAATTTTTCTCATGATTATATGCTGAATAAAGCTGTTTTGTCTGGCCTAATCCCATCGCAACACTCTGAAGAAATTCTGCTTCATGACTCTTCTGAGCCGAATCAAGATCAGCACCCAAAGCCTTATTCATGAAATCAAGACCTTCCTCAATATTAGCACCGTATTTTTTCTCTATAAAATCAAGCATCTGGAAACTATCTTTAAAATTAATGAGCGCATCTGAATAATTTTCAGCGTTCTCTAGTGGAGTATAGCCAGCAAAATTATCGGCATTAACATCAATAGCATTGATAACAGCATTGATGGTACCCTTGTTTTCAGCATAAATTATTTCTGCTGCTGCTTTGAAAAGCTCAGCCTCACGAGTACTCGTAGCCTCATCGGCCAGATTAAGTAAAAGAGCATAATCTTCTGCAGAATGTCTCTGGTCATATGATAAAAGACGCTTAATAAGATCATCAGGTTTTGTTTCTGAACGCTGAGCCATATTTTTAAGATCAGATGACTTCTCATTACTTGTCACCTTTGACTTCAAGGCTTCACGCAGTTTTTTCAAGCTTTCTTCAAAACGAAGCTCTGAATTACGTTGCTGACGTCTTTCTAATTTTGTTTGTTTACTATTATCTTTTCCAAAAGTTACTTCCTCCTGGGCATCTTCTAGTGCCGAATCAACAAGCTCAGCCATATCAATCTCATAGCCAAAGAGATTTCCGACAGTGAATTCCTTTTTTATCTGCATTGTTGCAGCACTAAACTGAGTGGAATTCGAAACAACATTCTGATTAACACCGCCTAAGTCGCTCATAATAACCTCATAATTAAACAGTACAGGCTTATTTATAATTTACAAATAGTAAATTTAAGTTTTTTACATTCACATACAAAATGTTTGGTTTTCTATAGACACAAAGCGATAGATTTAGTTCTGCTGTGACATATTTTTAAACTTAAATTTCTATCAATACTCTTTAGTATTATAGAATATTTTTATTAGATTTTTTGCACTACCTATTAAACTTTGATCTACATCACACTTTTTTAACTTTGAAGTCTTCGAGTTCTTTCTCTTCCGCTCGCTCCTGTTCAATTCTTTGGCTTTCCATCCACATATTGCGGTGTTCCTCTAATTTGTTTAAAGCAGCAATGGCCTCCTTTAATTCTGCCTCTGCCTGAAGCAAGTCATTCTTTTTTGTATCTACATCTTGTTTACATTCTTCAAGTTCTTCCATAAGCTTAAGAAGACCAAATTCTAAATTGGCTATACCTTGCTTAAATGATTCAAAACCTTCAGATGTCATCTGTTTAAACATAATTGCGTCGTAACGTCTGACAACTTCTTCTTCTTTCCAAATTTTATACTCTTCAATTTCCTTTTTTTTTGTAATTACAGCATTTTTTGACTGTTCTAACTTTTTTTGCGCCAATGACTTCAATCTTGAAGCATCATCCTGGCGATGCTTTCTCAAACCTATCAGTCTTGCCAAAGGATACGTCGCCATATTTATCTCTGATTTTTCAGGAATTCAACATATCTTAAAATTTTTGCCACCGGAATCAGCAGATCCT
>CACYBT010000071.1 GCA_902772715.1 uncultured Succinivibrio sp. | reverse complement strand
GGACCAAAAGTTGCTTAAGGACTTGCCCACATTAGTGGCTCATATCCTTAAGATCAAAAATTGTTTTTCGTCTTAACGTAATGGGCAGGATTATCTTTTGTAAATTTTCTATGCCAGGCTGCGTAAAGATCAAGCCAGACTCTGTGACATCATGCGCATGAAAATGTCATATGGAGGCATCACGTCCTCTAATATCGGCAGATCTTCAAATTACAGTTCAAAAATCCATAAGACGGAATATAAATAACTATACTTTATATCGTCAGGTAAATTTAAAATCTTTTTTACTTAAATTTAAAGTTTACTTAAACTTACTGATCATGCATATTTAATCAGATATCTTGCCTCATTTTTTAACATTATATTTTTTATTTGAGATAAAGATAGTATACTTATAATGTAAATTAGTATTTTTTTTATTTTCCTTTACTAAACTTCATTTTGAAGTGCCCTCCTTGTATCAAGGAGGGAATTTTTTTCATGCAAAAAAAATCCCACAGTTTTACCCATGGGATTAGAATCTTTCAGTGCTGTTATTCCCATTCAATCGTTGCAGGCGGCTTACCTGAAATATCATAAACCACACGCGAGATACCATCTATTTCATTGATGATCCGATTGGAAACATGTCCTAAAAGCTCGTAAGGCAACTCTGCCCATTTGGCTGTCATAAAGTCTATGGTTTTAACCGCACGCAGCGATACCACAAAATCATAACTGCGATGATCTCCCATCACTCCTACCGCACGCACCGGCAAAAATACAGCAAAGGCCTGACTTACCTTCAGGTACCAGCCACTCTTACGCAGTTCTTCCATAAAAATAGCATCAGCACGACGCAACAAATACAAATACTCTTTTTTTACCTCTCCTAAGACTCTCACTCCAAGACCAGGACCTGGGAAAGGATGACGTCTTATCATTTCCTCGGGAAGTCCCAAAGCAAGTCCTATACGACGCACCTCATCCTTAAAAAGTTCACGCAGCGGTTCAACTAAAGAGAATTTCAGATCTTCAGGCAATCCGCCAACATTGTGATGTGATTTAATCACATGAGCCTTGCCGGACTTAGCCTGTGCTGACTCAATGACATCGGGATAAATGGTTCCCTGAGCCAGAAATTCAATATTCTCAAGTTTACGCGCCTCATCTGAAAACACATCAATGAAGGTCTTGCCAATAGCCTTGCGCTTCAACTCCGGATCACTTATCCCCTTGAGATTTTCTAAAAACCGTTCCGCAGCATCCACATATACAAAATTCAAATCAAGAGGAGCAAACATGTTTTTTACCTGCTCGCCCTCATTTAAACGCAGCAGTCCGTTATCGACAAAAACACAGGTAAGACGGTTGCCAATGGCACGTTGCAGAAGCATGGCAGTAACCGAAGAATCCACACCTCCTGACAGTCCCAAAAGCACCTGTCTGTCACCGACCTTTTCACGAATCGAAGCAATCGCATCTTCAATAATGGCGTCAGGTGACCATAAACCATGAAGCCTACAGATGTCTATGGCAAAGCGTCTTAGAATTTCTCCGCCCTGTAGAGTATGAGTAACCTCAGGGTGAAACTGCAGTCCATAAAACTGTTTTTCCTCATTATAGACAATAGCATATGGACAGGTTTCAGTATTGCCAACCTGAATAAAACCCGGAGGCAAAACCGTAACTTTATCGCCGTGAGACATCCATACATCTATTTTTCTAGAATCCGTATGATCATTTAAACCATCGGTAAGCGGACAGTTCTTTCTTATTTCCACTTCGGCATGTCCGTATTCACGCTTCGAGGATGACTGCACACTGCCGCCTAACTGCACACACATCGTCTGCAGACCATAGCAAATACCAAGAACAGGAACTCCGGCCTCAAAAACATAGTCAGGAGCTCTTGGGGACCCCGCCTCTGTAGTGGATTCAGGACCACCGGAGAGAATAATTCCCTGGGCCCCAAAACTCTTGATAAGGCTTAAATCAGCATCATAGGGATAGATTTCGCAGTATACGCCAATCTCACGCACACGACGGGCAATCAGCTGCGTCACCTGTGAACCAAAATCGAGGATCAAGATCTTTTCAGAATGAATATTCTTATCTGTCATTCTTAATACACCTTCTGACATTTTTTCCAAGAATAAAACCGAGGAATTAAACAGCGTCCGAGAATTTTTTAAACCTAAACATGACTCTGATAATTTGGAGCCTCTTTAGTAATAGTAACATCATGAACATGAGACTCATTAAAGCCCGCGCTGGTAATTCTTACAAACTGAGCCTTGGTACGTAACTCATCAATGGTGGCACAGCCGGTAAGTCCCATGGCAGAACGCAGTCCCCCCATCTGCTGATGAATAATACCCCTTAACAGGCCTTTATAGGCAACACGTCCTTCAATACCTTCCGGCACCATCTTGTCAGCAGCATTGTCAGTCTGAAAATATCTGTCGGCAGAACCTTTGGACATAGCCGCAAGAGAGCCCATACCACGATAGGACTTAAAAGATCTGCCCTGATAAATTTCAATCTCACCGGGAGCCTCCTCTGTGCCGGCGAACATAGAGCCAACCATGACACAGTGAGCACCGGCGGCTAAAGCCTTGGCTATATCACCAGAATAGCGGATGCCCCCATCAGCAATCACGGTTACATCCGATCCCTTTAAGGCATCAACAGCATTGGAAACTGCGGTAATTTGCGGAACACCACAACCGGTAACAATTCTCGTGGTACATATAGAACCAGGCCCGATTCCCACCTTAACAGCATTAACTCCCGCCTCGGCTAAGGCTAAAGCCCCTTCGGCCGTAGCCACATTACCGCCGATAATAGGCAAATCAGGGTACTCATGACGCAACCACTTTAAACGATCTAAAACTCCCTGGGAATGACCATGGGAAGAATCAACCAAAAGCACATCGACGCCTGCTTCAACCAGAGCATGGGCTCGCTCTTCATTCCCAGCCCCGGCTCCGATGGCGCCACCGACTCTTAAACGGCCCAAAGCATCCTTACAGGCATTTGGCTTATTGG
>CACYBT010000070.1 GCA_902772715.1 uncultured Succinivibrio sp. | reverse complement strand
TTTGAGGATTAGTAAATATGTATGACTATATAAAGAATTATATTGAAGAGGAATTTGAGTATCTGCATCAGCACCCAGAACTCTCATTTGAGGAATATGAAACCACCAAAAGATTAAAGGACGATTTAAGCGCCCATGAGATAGGTATTCTGCCTTTGGATCTTAAAACAGGAGCGGTTGGTCTTATAGGACAGGGAGAGAGAACTATCGCTTTAAGAGCGGATATTGATGCGCTGCCCATTGAAGAGCAGACCTCCCTTCCCTACAAGTCAGTGAATAAAGGTATTATGCACGCTTGCGGACATGACAGCCATGCGGCAATTATGCTGGGGGCGGCACTCATTTTAAAGGCTCAGGAACAGGAACTTTCGGGTAAGGTTAAAATCATTTTTCAGCCGGCAGAGGAGGCTCCTGGTGGGGCTCTTGAGATTATAAGAAAAGGTGGACTTGATGAAGTTGAAGCCATTTTCGGCCTGCACTGCACTCCTCTTTATGAAACCGGGGTACTGGGGATTAAGGCAGGCCCTACTCATGCGGCTGTGGAAAAATTCAAAATAGAGTTAAAGGGCAGGGGAACCCATGCCGCTCACCCTGATGCCGGCAATGATGTAATTCTCGCTGGATCTCATTTTATAGCGACGGTGCAGAGTATTGTCTCAAGAAACACCGAGCCTACAGAATCAGCAATTGTATCCATTACCCATTTTCAAGCCGGCAATACCTGGAATGTGCTTCCGGAAACCGCTTTCTTGGAAGGTACAATCAGAACTTTTGCAAAGGAGGAAAGAGCTCTATGCAAAAGAAGATTCACAGAAATTCTCAATGGAATAGCTGAGGCTTTTGGTATCAAAGCGGAGCTGACGTGGGTTGTGGAAGTACCTGCTACAGATAATGATCCGTATCTTGCCGAACTTGCCATCAATACTGCCAAAAAAATGGGATTTGAGACAAGAGCGGCTAACCGTTCTCTAGGTGGTGAGGATTTTAGTCTCTACCAGCAGAAGGTAAGAGGTCTTTTCACCTTGGTGGGAACCGGAATTTCCTATCCGAATCACAATCCTCACTTTGAAGTGGATAAAAAGGCGCTCTATCCTGCCTCGTTATATATAGCCACGCTGGCAAAAGCCTATCTGGAGGCTAAAAATGAGTTTTAATCCTCTCATAAGAATTAAAAGCGTCAGCAGGCGCTTTATGGATAAAAACAGGATGTTTCTGGCTCTTGACGATATTTCTCTTGATATTGAAAAGGGAGACGTTTTCGGTCTGATAGGATTTTCCGGGGCGGGCAAATCCACGCTGTTGCGTATGATTAATGCCCTGGAGGTTCCTTCTAGTGGGGAGATATGCGTCGATGGAAAAAATCTGGCTTCCATAAATACCAGAGAACTTTCAGCTCTTCGCAAGGAAATAGGGATGATCTTTCAGGAATTTAATCTTCTTGAGTCTAAAACTGTATTTGAAAATATCAGCATCCCGCTGATTCTTGAGAAAAAGAACAGGGAAGAAATAGAGTCCCGTGTCAAAGATATGCTGTCCTTTGTAGGTTTAGAGGAAAAGGCTTTGGCCTATCCTAGAGAACTTTCAGGTGGACAGAAACAGCGTGTCGGTATCGCCAGAGCACTTGCGACAGCACCGAAAATTCTTTTATGTGATGAAGCCACCTCAGCACTTGATCCTGAGACTACTGACGCAATTTTAGATTTACTCAGAAAAATAAATGAGAGACTTAAAGTAACCATTATTTTCGTGACACACTCCATCAGAGTCATTCAGAGACTCTGTAATAAGGTGGCCATTCTAGAGCATGGAAAACTTGTAGAAACTGGAAGTGTCATTGAGGTTTTCTCAAGTCCCAAGAGCACTATTGCCAAGGCCTTTGTGGAAACGGTTATACCAAGCAGAATTCCCGATAAGATCCGCTTTGAGCTTGAGAAATATCAGGGCTTTTTTAAGTTGATCCGCATTTATTTTCACTCAGAAAACGCCACAGATGATGTTATTTATCAGATAAATCATAATCTTAATGTTCACACCAACGTGATGTTTGCCGCGGTTACCGAAATTCAGGGAGTGGTGCTTTCAATTATTACTCTGCAGATTACCGGCGATGAGGAAGATTACATTAAAGCAACAAGATACATCAGTTCAAAAAATTTAAGTTTTGAGGAGCTTATGTTATGACTGACAGTTTTTTTAAAATGCTTGGCATAAGCCAAGATCAGCTTGTTCTTTGCGCCAATCAGACTTTATACATGGTCTTTGTATCGCTTTTTTTAGGTTCGCTTATAGGTATTTTTCTGGCATTTGTGCTGGTTTTAAGCCGCAAAAACGGTCTTAAGGAAAACCGTTTTGTCTTCAGTGTTACGAGTTATTTTATAAACATCCTAAGATCTATTCCTTTTGTCATACTTTTGGTGTTTATTCTGCCGGTTACCAAGGCTATTGTCGGTACTAGAATCGGGACCACTGCCGCACTGGTTCCGCTTACTACCTTTATCAGTCCTTATTTGGCAAGACTATTTGAGAATTCTCTTTTAGAGGTTAATCCAGGCATCATTGAGGTTGCCAAGTCCATGGGAGCGAGTACTTTTGAGATTATCTGGCACTTCTGGCTTCCAGAGGCCAAAGGCTCTCTTATTCTTGCCACGACCATAGGGGCGATTTCTCTTTTGGGAGCAACAGCCATGGCAGGCGTCATTGGAGCCGGGGGTGTAGGGGATTTGGCTCTAACCTATGGCTATGAGAGAATGAATTCCACGCTTATGTTGTTTACCGTCATTGTGCTCGTGATCTTTGTGCAGATAATTCAGTCTGTTGGAAATTATTTGGCCAGCAGAGCAAGAAAAGTCTAAGGATTTTATGGTTTTATTTTTTCTTTTGTTTAAGGAGTTGTTTATGAAAAGAACATTCATTTTTTCCGCTATTTCTGCATTTTTCTTTATTGGCAATACCTATGCTTTTGACAGTGAGCATGCCAAACTTACCTTCAGTAAATCTCAGGGACCATATTCAGAGCTTTTTATTTCAGGTATTCAGCCAATTTTGGAGAAGGAGGGATATACCATAAAGGCGGTGGATATGTCAGATTTACTGCAGGCAGATTTTGCTTTAAATGAAGGTGAGGTTGATTTCAATGTGGAGCAGCATACTGCCTATATGAACAACTTCAATGCCACACAGAATGGTCATCTCGTAGCCTTAACGCCAATTCCAACTGTTCCTGCCGGAATCTATCCTGGGAGTAAAAATGACCTTTCAAAGGTTGCCGAGGGCGATACTATAGCTGTACCGAATGACGCCTCCAATACCGCCAGAGCGTATAATATTCTTAAGAAAATCGGCTGGATAAAACTTGATGAGAAGGCTGATTCTTCTAAAATAACACAGAATGATATTGTTGATAATCCTTTAAAACTCAAATTTGTGGAGATGAAATCTCTTAATATTCCAGCGGTCGCCACAGATTTTGCCTTTGTGGTTATAACAGGGTCTGTTGTTTATAATGCTAAGGTTGCTCCAGATTCTGTCCTCGCTCAGGAGGATATTGCACCACATCTGCTTTTGCAACTTGTGGTCAGGGAACAGGATAAGGATTCTGTTTGGGCAAAAGATATAAAAGATGCTTATCAGTCTAAGGAATTTAGTGATTACATGCAAAAGACGAATACAGGACTGTGGTTTGTCCCTGCATACCACTGAGCATATTTAAAGTATATATTTCATTGTGACTCTAGGATAATATGGATGTCACTTGGCATCTTCTAGACAGAGAATATGTTTTGAAAAAATCTAAGTTACGGGGTATATATTTTTATCAAAAGGCGCCTTATCTCATCATGTTGCTCTTTTGGACAAGGTGCCTTCTTAACCTTTCGGATAGCCCTGTAACTCTCCACACGTCTCTAATCAAGTCTACAAATTAAGCGATTACAGTCTGGTATAGGTTTTGAAAAAAAATTATCTTGTTATATCCAAAAAATAGTTACTGCTCTTGAGACTAGGCAAGATTTCCCAAGGAGATAATCTCACAGGACTTTTTGGCAAAGCCAATACCGATGCCGTAGACTTTTTTATAGTGTTTTCCGATATATTTTGCCGCATAATTCTTTTTTAAGATCTTTGCGGTGGCATCTTGTGCGGCATCATAACATTTATCAAGACTCTCGGCTTTTTTAAGTTCTAGAATACAGCAGGCACTTGGTTATAAAATTATCCATAATGAGATCGGTAAACCCCTCACCTGACTCTAACTCTTCATGTATCGTAAGGTTTCTTGTAGAGGCGGCAAGTCCTATTACTCCTAGCAT
>CACYBT010000069.1 GCA_902772715.1 uncultured Succinivibrio sp. | reverse complement strand
TCACTTCTTGAGAAGCAGAAGAAACTCCCCGTACAGACTGAGGTGACTACGGTGATGTTTAATGACAAATCCGATGTGGTTCATGAGCGTACTGAAATTAGCAAAGTTGAGCCTTTATCGAGTAAGAATTACATGCCGGGGGGAAGAACTGCGCTTTTAGACAGTGTAGGCAGTACTATTGACAAGGTTTGTGCATACAAAAATATTGATGACAAAGATAATAAGGTTATCTTTGCTATTATTACTGATGGCAGAGAGAATGCCAGTACCGAGTACCAGAAAAAAAATGTCAAAGACCTTATTGAAAAGAAGCAGAAAGATGGCTGGGAGTTTATTTTTCTTGGAGCGAACATTGATGCTGTTTCAGAGGCAGGCTCTATTGGTATCTCTCCACGACGGGCAGTTCAGTATAAAAATTCAGAACGCGGTGTTAGAGCAAATTATGATGCGGTTGCCTCATTTGCAGAACAGTCCGCAATGGGAGTGGATTCAGAAGAGTGGAAACAGAAGGCTGAGCAGGATAATAAAAAGTAAAATATGAGTGAGGCATAAAATTGCCTCAATAATTATAGGGAGACAAGAAAGGTATGCCAAGTCATGCCTGAACTCCCTTTAAGAAGGCATCCTCAAAAATTAAACCTAAGATATACTCGAGTTTTAAGTTCTTATAGATTCATAGGCCGATAGCGAGCTCAATCCTATTTAAAACTCGCAGGAGTAACTTCTTTTCAAAAGCCATCTCATCCCCTTTTTTAAGATTGCCGTGTCGCTTTTATCTAGAGCAGCTATAGTCTCTATAGAGACTCTAAGTGAACCTCATAAAAGGTCAACTACTCTAACCCACCGAAGAGGGCTAAGCAATTAGCCTCTACAGTAGGGATCCTTTTGCTTCAGTTAGAGGAGGACGTCAAGCGTCATATGTGGCATAGCGTTTTTTTGCGTAACCCTAATGCCTGTCTTCCGCAGTAAAACACTAAAATCTTCTAATTTTTCATTGTAACGTTTGGCTTTCCATAAGGGCTGAACGTTATTTTTGATCCTGTTAACATTATTTGTTTTTGGGGTATGAAATAGTATGGATTGTGTTATAATATAAATAGTTAGAATAATTTTAGAGGCTTTGCTATGTTCATTACCACCAGAAAACACAGTAGCGGATATAAGTACCTTTACCTTATGGAATCCCGATATAACAAGGAGACCAAAAAGTCGCAGAAACTCATTGTTAAAAATTTCGGCAATCTTGACACGTTTATTAAAGACCATCCTGATGAATATGCAGAACTGATGGAGAAATACGGTAATAAAAAAGAGAAAATGAAAAATGCAAAGGAGCAGACTCTAAATAGATTTATGGACAGTAATGTCAATGTAGATTTATCTGCACTCCAAAGGCTAAAACGAACCATGCCTCAGAACTACTCTCATCTTGTACTGCGCAGGTTATGGAAAGATGAACTGCAGATGCACAAGCACTTTGACTATATCTTAAGTCACGAGAAGTCTGACATTCAGTTTTCTCCAACTGAAATTGCTCTTTATTTTGCTACTCTGAAAATTACCTCTCCTATGTCATACCTCTCAGGACTTGAAGAAAGTCCAAGATACCTTGGCGACCCAATGGCAGAATATACAACTGATGACGTCTACCGCTGTCTGCATTTTTTATCAGAGCACAAGGACAGTATCATGGGGCATGTTAATCGCAAGGTTGATGAACTGGTACCAAGAGAAAAATCTCTGCTGTTCTTTGACTGTACCAACTGTTATTTTGAAACTCCCTACAATGATGAATACTGGTTTCGTAAGAAAGTATTAAGACAAATGCGTAGCCAGCTGCGCAAAGAAGAGCCAAAGTACGCCACACTTAGCGATCGAGAACTCAATCAGCTGATCGATAATGATTTATCCTTGAGTGAACTTTTTGATATGATGCTTCAGGAATTAGGTGATCCCATAAGAATGAATGGCCCAAGCAAGGAGAAAAGGACCGATTTACCGCTGGTATCTATTGCTCTTGTCATTGATGAAAACGCCATACCAATTGATTTTATGGTTTTTTCTGGTAACAAGGCAGAGGCCAAAACCATGATTGAATCCGTGAAAAATCTCAAGGGCAAGTACAAGATTAAAAACGCTATTCTAGTGGCTGACAGTGCACTAAACGGCACAAAAAATCTGTGTCAGCTCCTCGAGGAAAAACTCGGCTTTTCTGTTGCAAAATCCGCTCTATCTTTCTCGCAGGACATACGGGAGCAGGAACTCGACCTATCAACCTTCTCAAAAATAAAGGATGAATCCGGACAGGAAACCAATCTCCTTTACAAGATTATTGATTACCATACCACGAAGTACGATCCGAGCGAAAAAGATGAAAATGGCAAGAGTAAAAAATACACCTTAGACTGCAAGCTGATGCTCACCTTCAGTGAGGAGCGGCAAAATAGGGATTTGGCAATTATTGAGGATAACGTCAGACGTGCAGAACTTGCCATTTACAAGAAAGAAAATATTGAGCAGTACTCATCAGGGTGGAAACAGTTTGTGCTGACAAAGGCACAGACAGAGTCTGCAAGTTCAAAAGATGATAAGAATACTGCAGATGAAAAAAAGAAGAAAAAGGATAAGTCAGTAAATATCGTCACAGCCCTCAATCAGGAGAGCATAGATAAAAGGAGAAAATGCGCCGGATATGCTGGTATTCTCTATCATGAGGCCCCTGATGCCAAGGAGGAGTTTACCCCAGAATATGTCAGTACCCTATACCATCACCTTGTGCAAATAGAAGAGTGCTTTCGTATTATAAAATCTGACTTTGAAATTAGACCGCTCTATGTGAGAGACAAAGACAGTATGCAAGGGCATGTACTTCTTTGTATCCTGGCCTTAATCATGGTTCGACTGATTCAGAAAAAACTAGCGAAGACAGGCAGGAGTATTACCGCAGCACAGTTAAAAGAAGTGCTAAACAATATGAAAATGATGACCTTATTTTTTGATGAACAGAACTGTATTTACATCAAATCAGAGGAAGCCTTACGCCGAAACTGCCTAAGAAAACAGGATGATAAATATAAGCAGAGTGATAAAGTCAATGCCGAGGATTTACTTGAAGTACTTGGACTTAATATAGATGATAGTGTAAACACCCTCGAGCAGTTACGCAGTCAATTCAAAATTAAAAGTCTTAACCGTTCAGAATATCAGAGTGAATTGCTAAAAAAATACTATGCAGTAAACCAATAAAATTTTACACCATAAAAAGCAAATTAATATTTAAGGCTCTAACCATGTATTATCAAGGGGTGGAACCTTTTCTTTAAAGGTTATACTGCGGAATACAGGTTTTAGATAAAAATAAGTATGAAACAGGAAAAAAGATCACTGATGAAGAGAAAGAATCAATAAATATTGAGTTTGTGGGACCTAATGAAAAATGGAACTATATCATTGGGCCAAATAAATAATTTGTTTTGTAACAGTTCCTAAGTGACAAGAGCACTATCCCTGAAAATAAGAAAAGGAGAACAACAATGGTTACAGAATTTTTTAACAATGGCAAATTTCCTATTTGCTGTCCCATTCTATTAACTGTTCAGCACATTTCATAGCCCCTTCATAAGCGAAGTAACGCAGCTGCACTGATGCAATTCTGCAGATCCTAACTATCCTGTAGTATTGAGCATGACTTATGCAGTTATTCTGGATCCATACCACATCAGCATTTTTTATAATTTCAGGATTAAAAGCATATTTTTGTATATCCACAAATTTAACCTC
>CACYBT010000068.1 GCA_902772715.1 uncultured Succinivibrio sp. | reverse complement strand
TGGTCAATAGAAACGTTCTACCAGTTTCTAAAGAATACAACCGATTTTAACAACCTCAAAATAGAGGATTACTATAAAGAAAAAGGCTTAGCCTTTATAATGCTGATAACAGGTCAGATACATCATTACGTGGAGCTGTCTGTAAAAAACTACACGATAATACCCCCTCAATATATGATGCGCTGACAATGGCAAGATTTATGAAGATCAATCTTATCAAAAACAAGCGGCATTTATGCAATACTCGTAAGATAGATGTCGAACGTTTGAAAGTTATGGTTTGAGCCAACACCGGTGATAGCATAGGTTCTGCTCATATCCCTAAAAATATGAATGATTGTGCCTAAGCAAAGCTAACGCTCTGCGATTTGAATATAGTCAGTCCTACTTGACTGCGGTCAATCTTGATTAAACCTTAGGAGCATCCTTGCCAAAACTGCTCGTTTCGTCTTGTGCTGAAAAAATTTTCCTTATACCTTTTTATCACGACCTATATCAACTTTTCACAACAATATCTTTGGTACTTTAAAATGCCTTTGATAAGATTAAATTCAGATCGTATGGCTTGCTTTTTTCTTCTGCGCAAGGAACATTAACTTTACCGATGCTCTCCGTTTTATCTAAAGGTTTTATCTAAAGGCGTCGTAAAACCAATTCTTCATGGATAAAAGCACCTGACTAATCAGGAGTCTTTTGTGGTTCTATAGATTGTCTGAGAATAGAGATACCTCCACAGGAAGAAGCAAAATGTGATGGACTAAAAGAGCATCTCCTCATAAGTGCTCTGGTAATAACAGAATATTGCCTTGAACGAATAATTATTTGTAATGAGGAGGAAAACTGAACCAAACAGGACAGGGCTTTTCATCAATAAGTTTGTTTGTAAGCACTACATAAAGTAATGACTGTTTTACAGCAGAAATAAGTGGTATAAGCAAAAGAGCATTTACATCATAGAGGTAAAGATGGTACAACAGCATAATTTCACACTCATCGGGACCTCCGCCAATCGGGGTATTGCCTTTGGATATATCAGTTTTCTAAAACGTGCTGCCTCGTCTTTTGAGAAAATCTCCATAAAAGACCCCCAACTTGAGTGTAATCGCTTTGAAAAGGCTCGTCTGCATGCCATATCTCAGTTAAACTCTCTCTACGAGGCCTCCATAGAAAAACTCGGTGAACAAAATGCCGCTCTCTTCCAGATCCACCAAATGATGCTTGATGATCCGGATTACGTCAACTCCATCTTGGAAATCATCAAAAAAGAAAAGGTCAATGCTGAATATGCGGTACGCAGGATCTCTCACCGTTTTGAGAAACAGTTTTTACAGATGGGAAACGACTATATGCGGGCCAGAGCCTCGGATGTCGTTGATATCTCCCGTCGCATCAATGAAATTCTCATGATGCATTCAGGAAAAATCAAAAAATCCAGTATCAGTTTTGAAAAACATGATGCCATCATTCTGGCTACTGACGATCTGGTGCCATCTGAAACCGTGCAGTTAGACCAGCATCAGGTTACTGGAATTATCACTTCCAAAGGCTCAACGCGCTCGCACACTGCAATTTTTGCGCGTACCATGGGACTCCCAACCATCGTCAACATCGGTGATAAACTAAAGAAGAAATATGAAGGCAAATTTGCCATCATCGATGGTAATGTAGGGGCGGTATATATAGACCCTGATGAAAAAACCATCCTCCGCTACAGGGAAATCAAAAAAACTGATGATGCTCAGCATTCACATCTTGAAGCCTATCGCGGCATCCCCACTAAAACCCGTAGTCAGCGCAAAATAAATCTCTATGTCAACGCTGACTCGCTGGCCGATATCGACCTTATCAAAGCATCTGATGCTGAGGGTATCGGTCTTTTTCGCAGTGAATACCTCTACTTAGAGCACTGTGAACTGCCCACTGAGGAAGAACAGTTTGAAATCTACAAGAACCTTCTTTCTAAGATGGAGAATAAAAAAGTCATTATCCGTACTCTCGATATCGGAGCAGATAAAACGGCCGAATATTTTATGTTAAAACCTGAGGCTAACCCGGCTATGGGCATACGCGGCATTCGTCTGTGTCTTAACAACAAAGCTATTTTCAAAAGTCAGTTACGGGCACTGTATCGGGCATCGGTCTACGGAAATCTGTCCATTATGGTACCTATGGTTACTTCGGTCGATGAGGTAATAGAGTGCAACAATATCATCAGCGCTATCAAGGCTGAACTGCAATCTCAGTCACTGCCCTTTGATGATAAAGTGGAGTTTGGGATCATGATTGAAACTCCGGCGGCCGCTCTTATCTCAGATGAGCTCGCGTCCCATGTAGATTTCTTCAGTATCGGCACAAACGATCTCACCCAGTTCACCTTAGCGGCAGACCGGCAGAATATGGATGTGGAACGCTATCTGAACCCATACCATCATGCCGTTGTAAGACTTATCGAAATGACAATTAGAAATGGACATGCCAAGGGGATATGGGTGGGCATCTGCGGAGAATTGGCTTCGGATGAAAAATTTATGGCAAAACTAATTCAGCTTGAAATTGATGAATTGTCAGTGGTGCCGTCAAGTGTGCTGACACTACGAGCTAAAATTGCCACCTTAGGTTAGACAGAAGGATTAAAATTCCTTCAGCATCATTTATCATTCCTCTTTTTAAGGAGTAAAACTATGCCACAGTGTATTGTCATTGCCGATGAAATTACAGGCGGAAGTGCCGTGGGTGCCATGCTGCAGAAAAACGGCACCTCGGTATGTTCGCTGATGAACACTCGTGGTCTTAAAGATCCCATTCGCGATGAGTATGACTGTCTCATTTTCTCCACCAACTCCCGTAATATTACGGATCAGCAGAGTTATCAGTTAGTTTTTTCGGCCACCAAACTCTTAAAGAGCGATGAGGTAAAACTGTATGCCAAACGCATTGATCCGGCCATGCGCGGCAACACCTGCGCCGAGACCGTTGCCATGCTTGATGCCCTAGGCGATAATCGCGTAGCCATTGTGGTACCGGCATTTCCGGCACTGCGCCGCACTAATGTCGGAGGCTATATTCTTGTCGACGGCAAACCACTGCAGAAATCCCTCCAGGGACTTGAATATCTCTACCCT
>CACYBT010000067.1 GCA_902772715.1 uncultured Succinivibrio sp. | reverse complement strand
TGTAAGATATGAAAAAAGGATCACAGAAAACTAAATAGTTAATTTTCTAATGTGCCCATCTGCTAATTTTTTATAATCAAAAAAAAGTTTTTAAAAGGGCATAGAGAAGCGGTACTACAAGTAGGGAAGGCAGCATATTCATGGTCTTTAAATCCTTTAATTCTAAGATTGAAAGTCCCGAACTTACAATAAGCAGTCCTCCTACAATTGATAACTCATTAAAAAAGTCATGGGAAATATACTGTCCAAGATAGAGACTTACGACAAAAATAGATCCCTGAAAGATAAATAGTACAAGCGAGGCCCAGATGATAATGAAACCATAAGCACAGGAGAGCACGATAGAGGTGATAAAATCAAGGGTAGCGTTGGTGTAAAGAAGCGTATTGTTGCCATAGAGTGCACTCTGCACTGGACCTAGAATGGAGAGTGTTCCAATACAAAAAAGCAGGATTGCCGTTGAGAGACCTTGCGCAAGATTGTTTCCGCCTTTGTTTTGTATAAGACGGTTAAATTTCTCGTTCAGATCTAAAAAGGTCCCCAAAAGTGTACCTAAAGCCATGGAAACAATAAAAAGTACCGGATACAGGCTGTCTTTTAGGTGATAGGTAAACATGGCAAAACCTAAGGCTGTAGCACTAAGGCCAATCGCGCCTAAGAGCGCCTTTTGATATTTTATGTTGAGTCCCTGCCGAAAATAGCCTCCGATTAGTGAGCCTATAACAATAGCAGAAGTGTTAACGATAGTTCCTAACATCAGTACATCCTTTCTATTTACGACCAAATGGCTAAAATCTGCACTTTGTCACCAACATTATTATTTATACCTTGTTTTGTAGTAAAATGTGCAGAACTTATAACAGAGTTCGCAATATTCTGTCAATCATTAGGTTTATTCTTAAACTGGGTGTGGCAGAGCGACATTTTTGAGAGCTAACTATGACAAAGAAATATTTTGTAACGAGTGCCTTGCCATATGCCAACGGACCTATTCATTTAGGACATATGCTTGAACATATCCAGTCGGATATCTATGTACGCTTTTTAAGGGATATGGGGCATGATGTCATCTATGTCTGCGGTGACGACTGTCATGGCACTCCGGTAATGATTAAGGCCGGCTCCCTTGGTATAACTCCTGAGGAGATGATCACGAGGACCAGAGCTGACCACTATGAGGATCTTAAAGGTTTTCTCATCTCCTATGACAACTATTATCAGACGCATTCTCCAGAAAACGAGGAATTTTCCGATTATATCTATAATTGTGCAAGAGAGAAGGGATTTATTGTCAAAAAGAAAATTTCCCAGCTGTTTGATCCAGATCGCAAGATGTTCCTGCCCGATCGTTTTGTCAAAGGTACCTGTCCTAAATGCGGAGCACATGATCAGTATGGTGACAACTGTGAAGTCTGCGGTGCCACTTATGCTCCTACCGAGTTAAAGGATGCCTATTCGACAGTCTCAGGAATCACACCGGTTTTAATGGATTCTGAGCACTATTTTTTTAATCTGCCTAAAGCCGAGGAATTTTTGCATGATTATATCCGTAATCATGGGGTGCTTGAAAAGGAAATGGCCAACAAGTTAGAAGAGTGGTTTTTGCAGGGCTTAAAGGAATGGGATATATCCCGCGATGCACCTTACTTTGGCTTTAAAATTCCTGATGCTGACAATAAATATTTCTATGTATGGCTTGATGCGCCAATAGGATATTTTGCATCACTTAAGAATTACTGCGTACAGCATAATCTTAATTATCAGGATTATATTAAAAAAGATGCCGACAGTATCATGATTCACTTTATTGGTAAGGATATTCTGTACTTTCATTCGCTGTTTTGGCCAGCCATTCTCAAGAATGCTGATTTTAAGGTTCCCGATCATATCTTTGTTCACGGTTATGTCACTGTAAACGGTACCAAAATGTCCAAGTCCAAGGGTACTTTCATTAAGGCTAAAACTTTTCTTAAGTACTTAAAACCAGAAACTCTTCGTTATTACTTTGCCTCGAAGATGAATTCAAGTGCCGTGGATATAGACTTATCTTTAGATGACTTCGTCGCTAAGGTGAACTCGGATATTGTGGGTAAGATTGTAAACCTTGCTTCCCGTACTCAGGGATTTATTCACAAGCGTTTTTCAGGAAAACTCGCTCCTTGTGCTTATGAACCTAAGATGTATGAGAAGATTGCTGTCATCAAAGAGGCTGTAATCGCCTCTTATGAAAAACGCAACTATGCTGAAGTCATACGTCTTGTAAGTGCTTTATCCGATGAGGCCAATCGCTATATAGATAATATGGCTCCTTGGGTTATTGCCAAAGAAGAGGACAGTGACGACAAACTTTTAGGAGTATGTACCGACGGACTTAATCTATTTGCTGCTCTTATAACCTATTTAAAGCCAATTCTGCCAAATTTGGCAAAGGATGCTGAAGACTTTTTAAATACCACTCTGCATTTAAATACCGTTGACAAGCCTTTGTTCAGTCATGAGATCCATAAGTTTAAACCGCTGTTTTCAAGAATTGAGAAGGCTACCATTGATGATATGATTGAGGCTTCAAAAGAGGATCTCAAAGAGGAGGCAAAGAAGAATGAAACTCCTCCTAAAGAGCAGGAACTGCAGGGTGATAATGCTTTTGAGCCTTTAAGTGACGAAATCACCATAGATGACTTCATGAAAATTGATCTGCGGGTGGGTACTATTGTCACGGCTGAAGAAGTTCCTACAGCGAATAAACTTTTAAAACTTTGTGTAGATCTTGGTTTTGAAAAACGTCAGGTCTTTGCTGGCATCAAGGCCGCCTATAAGGATGTGCAGTCACTGGTCGGGCGTAAGGTGGTTGTAGTGGCAAACCTCAAGCCACGCAAGATGAAGTTCGGTCTTTCCGAGGGTATGGTTACCGCCGCAGGTCCTGGCGGTACTGAAGTTTATCTGCTTTCTGTGGACAGCGGCGCCAAAAACGGCGATAGGATCCATTAGTCTATCTCTTTACTTCTGGACTTTTTTTTTGGGCGATACTGGCTAATCAGTACCGCCACAAACATGAGTACGGCGCCCAGAAGTTCTCTTCGTGTGAGTGATTCCTGCAACAGCCATATCCCAAAAATTGCCCCCATAACTGATTCTAAAGATAAAATAAGTGAGGCAATACTTGGATTTACCCCTCTTTGTCCCACAATCTGCAGGGTATAGGCGATGCCGTTTGACATAATTCCGGCATAGAGTATTGCAGGTACGGCCAGCATAAGATTATCAAAGGCAGGCAGACCATCAAAAAGCATACAGATTAGCCCCAAGACTGAGGCGCAAAAAAATTGTCCCAGGGATAGCATGACTCCGTCGACATAGTTTATGTAGTAAGAGATCACCAAAATATGCAGAGCAAAGGTTATGGCACAAAGAAATACCAGGAGATCTCCTTTTTCCATGTCAAAACCTTCCTTAATACACATAAGATAAAGTCCCAATGCTGAAACTAGTGTCGCTATGCCAATAACTAGAGAAATTTTCTGTTTGAAGAAAATTCCTACTATCGGCACAAGAATCATATAGAGTGCGGTGATGAAACTTGCTTTGTTGACCTCGGTGTAGACGAGACCAAACTGCTGCAGACTTTCCGCTATAATCAGCATTAAACC
>CACYBT010000066.1 GCA_902772715.1 uncultured Succinivibrio sp. | reverse complement strand
TGCTTTGCAAAAAGCCATAAAAGCAGCCAATAACGAAGCATTAACATACAAACAGGCTCTTAATTTTAAAGGCAAAAACGTCAAGGCTTATGCCATGGTTTTTGCAGGTCCTGACTGTGTCTACTGCAAACAACAGTAGTCAAAATTGCACCGACATTATCTTTGCAGGTTTATAGCGGCAATGTTATTCATTGATTTTTGATAGGTTTATGCACCTTCAAGAGTACTTCTCATTTACTAAAAAGGGCCTAAACCCTGGCCCTTTTCATAAACAATCATTAAAGATTACAGATATTTCTGTAAAGTTGCCCTGACGGCTCCCTTCCCTTTAATCTCCTCTTTAAACATGTTCTCAACTGTCTCACCAATCCCAGCCTCATAAAGACTTATACCAAACAGTAAGTCATTGGCCAAAATAGGATGCAGCACCTCACTGACATTTTCGGTATGACCTATTTCTATTTGAGAAAGGTGTTTTTTAAGTTCCGGCAGCTGCGGATCGTCGGATAACTCAATCTTTTCAAGGTTGTCATCTAACGCCAAAAGATAGCGCAGCCAGCCTGAGATGGCAAGAGGAATGGCGATAAGACCTCTGGTATCAAGTCCCAGCCGTTTATAACTCTTTAAGGTTTCGCCGAATCGTACCGGTACCTTTAAGGAACTGTCGGTGGCAATACGCTGCGGAGTATCTGGCAGAGCACTGTTCACCAGGCGCTTTTCGATAACCTCGGTTAAAAAATCCCTTGGATTTAAAATCTTCGGATCATCAACTACCTTTAACCCCTCGTCATAGCCCAAGGTTTTGACAAGTTTTACCAAAAGCGGATCTGCCATTTCCTCAAAGATCTTTTGATATCCCAAAATACAGCCATAGACAGCCAAAGCCGTATGCAGAGGATTAAGACAGGTGGTGACCTTCATGCGTTCACACAAAGCCACTCCCTTTTTATCGGTAAAAAGCACTCCCGCCTTCTCAAGAGGTGGACGCCCATTAGGGAAACAGTCTTCAACCACCAGATATTCAGGCTCTTCCGCATTCACAAAAGGCGCGATAAAGGTACCTTTTGAAGTCTTGAACCCATCCATATCTGTAAAGCCCATCTCTTTTAGGGAAGTACAGATTTTGTCATCTGGTCGTGGAGTGATTTTATCAATCATGGTGCAGGGAAAAGACACCTTGTGCTCATCTTCAAGATAATCGACAAAGCCCTTTTCACAAAAGCCGTTCTCGACCCACTTTTTGGCAATGGTAAGAACAGAGTCCTTTAACTTATCACCATTACGCGAACAGTTATCCATGGCCACCAGCGCAAGAGGCTGCTGCCCGCCAAGATAACGCGCATACATTAAGGCGCAGGTAATGGACATACCATGTTTAGCACTGTCAGGACCGTTTTTAAAATCAGCCTCAACCTGAGGTAGGAATTTACCGTCAAGTCCCTTGAGGGCATAACCTTTTTCCGTAATGGTAAAGGAAAGCATCTTAAGAGACTGCTTTGCAAACAACTGCCGGCACTTCTCCTCATCGGCTTTATCCTCGCCATTTATGAGCAGATCGGCAACCGTAGCGGCTAAAACCTCCATTTTGGTAGAGCCGTCAGGGAGTAAAGTCACACCAAGTTCAAGATGGTCGTGAGGAATTTCAATTCTGTCACGGGTTTCAGCACTGCGGGTGGAAAGCGTAATAATACCGGTCTCAAGATCCTTATGGTTTAACAGTCGCTGACAGGCAGAAGCGATAAAGGCATGATAGATATTCCCCGCTCCCATGTGCATCCATACAGGATCCTGCAGTGTCTTTTCTTTAACCTTGTCCACATCATACTGTGGCAGGGAGATTTTAGCCTTTGAAAAATCCTCTTTATGCTCTTTTATATCTTTTAAGGTTAACTTCATACCGTCCTCTTAATATACCAAAGCCTGCTCAGTAGTATTGACACCATCAGGATATCTTAATCCCTTATCCTTACGGATGGCCTCTTCTAATCCCTGAATATAGGCAGCACCTAAGGCACGATCATAAAGTCCGTATCCAGGGCGGGCTTTCTCACCCCACAGTTCGCGACCGTGATCAGGACGGACCAGACCGTTGAAATTAACCTCCACCAGAGCCTTAACTATTTCATAGAGATCAAGAGAGCCCTGAGATGAGACATGGGAACTCTCATGGAACTGATGATCCCCGGTATGTTTAACATTGCGTACATGGGCAAAATGAATGCGTGGGGCGATTTCCTTGTTGCGAATAATCTTAGGAATATCGTTATTAGGATTACTGCCTAAAGACCCCGTGCACAGTGTAAAGCCATTGTATGGGGAGGAATTCATTCTAGCAATCTTCACAAGATCCTCCTCACACTTGCAGATCCGAGGCAGACCAAAGAGATCATAGGAAGGATCATCAGGATGAACTCCCATCTTGATCTGGTATTTCTCGCAGGTAGGCATAATGGCATCAAGGAAATACTTGAAATTCTGCCGTAAATCATCTCCGCTCATACCGGAAAACTTCTTGATGGCGGAGGTAATTTCATCACGGCGATTGAGCTCCCAGCCCGGCATTTCAAAACCATTGGAGTTTTTGGCAATATAGTCAAACATTTGCTCAGCACTCAGCCCTTCACAGATCTTTCCATCGTAGGCTAAGGCAGTGGAGCCGTCTTCTAATGGCAGCGCGAGATTGGTACGGGTCCAGTCAAAGACCGGCATAAAGTTGTAGCAGACCATATGAATACCGCATTTGCCTACGGCCTCAAGAGACTTGATATAGTTTTCAATAAGTCTGTCACGGGTATTGGCGCCGTATTTGATATCCTCATGGACGTTAATACTTTCAATACCCATCAGTTTTAATCCTGACTTTTCCACAAAGGCTTTACGTTCCATGACTTTTTCCACCGGCCACACTTCCCCTGCCGGGATCTCATGCAGCGCGGTAATCACGCCTTCCATACCGCCTATCTGACGAATTTTATCAAGAGTGATGGGATCCTGATCAGGACCATACCAACGAAAAGTCATATGCATCATGGTGTAAAAACTCCTATGTAAAATAAAACACGAGATTAAAAGTTTAAAAATCAATATAACAAGGCTATAAAACGTGCAGTGAGATGTCAACAGTTTAAATAGAGAAGCGTGGTCTATACATCACAGTCTAACCTATAAACAGACTCTCTTTAAAATCACGTAGGGGTAATGACAAAAGAATAATTTGCGCGTTACGAGAAAAAAACGTGAAAAGTGACAGGCTTAAGCAGATTGAACAATGTGCGAAAAAAAGGGAGCATCTGCTCCCCCGTATGGATTATGCCTTAACTATTCAGCCTTGGCATCAGTGGTCTTTTTTTCATCAGCCTTAGGTGCATCGGCTTTATGCTCTTCGGCTTTCTTTTCTTCAGCCTTGACGTCAGCAACTACCTTTTCTTCGGTCTGTTTTGCTTCGACTTTCTTTTCTTCAGCCTTGACGTCGGCAACTACTTTTTCCTCGCCTTTTTTCTCTTCAGACTTCTTTTCTTCAGGTTTCTTGACATCAACCAGTTTTACTTCAAAAATCAGTACTGAATTTGGTTTAATGAACTGTCCGGCACCATTCTCACCGTAAGCGAGTTTTGCAGGAATATAAAACTCAAACTCGGAACCGACATTCATCAGCGGCAAGCCCTCTACCCAGCCTGGGATCATGTTATCAAGAGGGAATTCTACCGGCTTATCCTGTTCATCAAAAACATTACCGTCAATAGTCTTGCCCTTGTAGGTTACACTGATGATATCACCGGCTTTTGGTTTTACACCGTCACCTTTTTTGATAACCCGGTACTGCAGACCTGATTCAGTGGTAATCACGCCTTCTTTTTTGGCATTATCCTTTAGGAAAGCCTCACCGTTCTTCTTGTTGTCCTCTGCGGCTTTTTTGGTCTCAACCTCAATCTTTTCCTGGATCTGCTTATCTAAATCCTTGAGAATAGTTTCAACTTCCTCACGCCCAAGAGCCGATTTGCCCTTTACTCCGTCATTGAATCCGGAAATGATATAGGATTCAGGAAGTTCGCCTATCAGCTGTTTCTGCTGTTTCTGCATTTGGGCAACATACTCGCCTAAGGATGCACCGATAGCATAGGCGGCTTTATCTTCAAAAACTGATTTATTATCAAACTTCACCTTGACAGCAGCAGCACTTGCACCATCTTTGGACTCGACAGGATAATCCAGTTTATAGGCATGATCACAGCCGCTCATGGATAAAACTGATAAGGCAACTATTGAAGCAATGGCGGTCTTATTAAATAACTTGTTCAAGATAAACTCCATTTATTTATATTGATAATATGCATAGGTTACAGCATAAAATGTTAAAAATGTTCAAACGCTTTATCGCTATATTCTACTACTTTACCACATTTTATAATAGTAAACACATCATTTTTTATTGCACCCACAAGGCTAAGGGCGACATTATGCTCAAAAGAGAGCTGTTTTACCTGTGCTCTGTGTTCCTTAGGCACACAGAAAAGCAGTTCATAATCTCCCCCACCAAAAAGACAGAGTCGCTCCTGATAACTCTCCTCAAGCCCAAGTTCCAAAAATTCCTGTGGCCGCGGCAGATTTTCCACCCAAATTTCCGCCCCCACGCCTGAGGCGCTGAGAATATGACCAAGATCGCCTACAAGTCCGTCAGAAATATCAATAGCGCAGCGACAGTATTTACTCAGGGAAGTCGCAAAAGCGCAGCGGTTAGCAATCAGCATGCTTTTAGGATAAAGTTTTTCAAAAAGCGTCCTAAGAGAGTCCCTACAGCCTGCTTTATGCAGCATGGCGGCAAGTTCTGCTGTTTCATAGCCCAAATCCACCAGCAGTCCTGGAAGTCCCAGGGAACCGGTAACATAGATTTCATCCCCCACCCGGGCTCCGCTTCTTAGCATGGCCTGGCCCTTCTTCACAAGGCCATAGGCACTGATGGTTATCGAAAGCGGACCTTTAGTGGTATTGCCGCCGATGAGCGCCAGATGAAGAGCAGAGGCAAGTTCCATAAGTCCTCTTGAAAATGGTTCAAGAAAACTGTCTTGTGCTTCTGGCAGAGAGAGAGACAGTGTTAAGGCATAGGGTTTGGCTCCCATGGCCGCCAAATCAGAAACGTTGACCAGAAGCGACTTGTAGCCCAAAAGATAGGGATCCGTCCCCTTAAAAAAATGGATGCCCTCATTCTGGGTATCGGTGGTAACAGCCAGTTCATACTCACTGTCCTTACTAAGCAGGGCGCAGTCATCGCCTACCCCCAATACTATGCCGTCACCCTGATCCTTTTTGGAAAAATATTTTTCAATCAGTGAAAATTCTGAAAGCACCGCGCTCAATCCTATTTGATGCCTTTGACAACCTTGTCCAGAACACCATTGACAAACTTATGGCTGTCCTGCTCGGCAAATTTTTTGGCAAGCAGAATAGATTCATTGATAATGACCTTAAAAGGAATTTCCTGACGATACATAAGCTCATAGGTACTCATTCTTAAAATAGCCTTGTCTACGAGATCGAGATCATCCAACGGACGGCTTAGATGCGGAGCATAAATAATATCAAGATCTTTGACATTATTGATGACACCATTTAAAAGATCATGAAAATACTCCATGTCCGTACCCTGCATCGGCTGATCTTCCTTAAACTGCTTTTCTATTTCACTAGCAGGATAATTGGTGAGCATCCACTGATAAATAGCCTGTACGGCAAAATGTCTGGCTTTATGACGCTGTGCTGGCGTAGCCTTACCTTCAGTAACATCCATGTTAAAAATTTCCTAATCTTTATGTCTTAACACTGTTTCATCACATTTACCATTTCAAGAGCACTCGAGGCCGCCTCGGCGCCCTTATTCCCAGAGTGGGAACCGGCACGTTCCACTGCCTGCTCTAAAGTATCCACAGTCAGTACCCCATTGGCGATAGGCAAAGCATACTTTAGGGTAACCTCGGTTAGTCCCTTGGCACATTCGTTGGCCACCACCTCAAAATGATAGGTAGCACCACGGATCACACAACCAAGTGCAATGATGGCATCATATTTTTTTGAGGCCGCAAGCCTGTCACAAATAACAGGAATTTCAATGGCACCAGGAACCCTGACCACGGTTATGTTGTCTTCAAAAACTTCCCCCTCGCGTTTTAAAACATCAAGAGCACCATCTAGAAGACGCTCATTGATAAAACTGTTAAAACGTGAAACCACAATGGCAAAGCGTCCATCCTTACAAGGTTTGTGACCTTCAATTACTTTTACTGACATATTATCTCCAAATTAAAAAAATCCATTTTGGGTTAGACTTTCAAGACTCATTGTGGATCTACCCGCACTCCTGGTCCCTATGGTTTCCTCATTATGCAGGGAACTGTCCTTTGACATCATAAGTCTTTCCAAATATCTTGCAAGTACATCAACCTCAATATTGACTCTGCATCCCACTGTAAATAAATCACCACTCACAGCCTTCTGGGTATGTTTAATGAGGGTAAGACGAATACTGTCGGCAAAGACCTCATTGACAGTGAGAGAAATTCCGTTAACAGCAATAGAGCCTTTTTTGGCTACATAGTGCATAAGTTCACGCGGAATTTTAATCAGTACGTCAATGCTGTCTGCAGATTTTTTAACCTCTGTAACCTCCCCTACTCCATCCACATGCCCCTGTACAATATGCCCACCTAAATGGGTAGAAGGAGTACAGGCAAGTTCAAGATTGAGCCGCTGTCCCTGATTATATTCACAAAAACAGGTATGTGCGACAGTTTCATGAGAGATATCGGCGGTAAAAGTATCGCTACTTTTGGCTGTAACGGTAAGACACACCCCGTTATTGGCGATTGAATCACCAATACGCACTCTTGAATCCACAAGAAATGCCGGTGGAGTCTTAACGGTAATGGTATAGCCCTCACCACGTTTATCCTTGCTAAGGAGAATGCCAACACATTCGATAATTCCTGTAAACATTAAGATTTATCCTAAACTTTTTTTAAATAGTGCAGGAGGACATCATCGCCTAAAGAGCTGGTTTTGACCAAAGTCATGTCCTGAACCTTATCTAAGGATGATACTTCTTTGGTCGTAAAGGCACTGCGACTTTGCATTCCAAGCAGTTTTGGCGCCATGAACACATAGAGCTCATCGTAAAGATCGGCATCAAGAAAAGATGAAACCAGTGTGGCCCCTGCCTCCACTAGCACATTTCTGATCCCAAGTCTACCAAGATACAGAAGAAGCGGCTTAAGCGCAATACCATAATGTTCTGCGGCAGTTTTGTCTGCATGCGGCAATTCCTCTGCATAAGGCATATTCAGGACTGAAGTATGCTCGTTGAGCGGTTCAAGAGTCTCATAACGGCTCGGATCTGAAGTGCCTCTCACCAGAAGATTATTACCTTCTGCAAACAAATGATA
>CACYBT010000065.1 GCA_902772715.1 uncultured Succinivibrio sp. | reverse complement strand
TCAATATAACGTATATGCACCTGCAGACGATTCTTAAGTCCACCATGCTTCAAGGCCTCATTAACTGACTTGTAGGCATCGTGCAACTCCACATATTTGCCTACCATCCCAATGGTAACCTCACCTATGGTATTGGCCTGCTGATAGAGAACCTGTTCCCAGTCCTGAAGATCTGCCTCTTTAGCCTCAATATGGAAACGGTCAACCACTAATTGATCTAGGTACTGACTCTTCAATAAAGCAGGGATCTTGTAGATTGAATCTACATCCTTCATGTTGATTACAGCATTTTCCTTAACGTTACAGAACATAGCAATCTTGTGACGCTCATTTGCAGGGATACCGTTTACAGATCTGCAGACTAAAATATCTGGCTGAATACCAATAGAGAGTAATTCTTTTACAGAGTGCTGAGTTGGTTTGGTTTTTACCTCACCAGATGTTGGCAGATATGGCAGGAGAGTAAGGTGCATAAACAGAGCATTTTCTCTGCCAATATCCACTGCTAACTGTCTTATAGCCTCCAAAAAAGGAAGTGACTCAATATCACCCACAGTACCGCCAATTTCAACAAGGGTAATATCATTACCTTCGCACCCTAATAAAATCCGCTCCTTAATGGCATTGGTGATGTGAGGAATAACCTGAATAGTAGCGCCAAGATAGTCTCCACGACGCTCTTTTCTGATAACCTCAGAATATATTTTTCCTGTCGTAAAATTATTTTTTTTGGTCATTTTAGCGTTAATAAAACGCTCATAATGTCCCAAATCAAGATCAGTTTCTGCTCCATCCTCAGTAACAAATACTTCACCATGCTGAATTGGACTCATAGTGCCAGGATCAACGTTAATGTACGGATCCAGTTTCATGATTGTAACTTTAAGACCGCGAGCCTCTAGCACTGCAGCCAAGGACGCACCGGCAATACCTTTTCCTAAGGAGGATACAACACCACCTGTAACAAAAATAATCTTTGGAGATGTGGACATAAAAACTCCGTTCAAACACTACACAAGTATTGAATTATAACACAGCATACCCCATCTGTTTTCACAAAATGAGCGTAAATAACAACATTCCCGTCAGACTCTCTTCACTGAAGAGACTTTTGGCAAATCTGCTAATTTTTTTAAAACTCTATTTAAAACTGCAATTTTTACAACCAAAAGCTCTAAGTCCACAAGACAAGTATTTTTATCCTTGTCTACCTTGGATTTAATTCCAAGTACATCCATTTTTTCATTCGCCAAAATGGAGGTGATATCACGCAAAAACAGCGGATAATCCTCAGCAATTACTCTTATGGTAACGTGATACCCGCTAGATTCTTCGGCATTATCTCCCCAGACTGCATCAACAACTCTTTCAGGATAAATCTGGGCCATCTTGGTAAATTTCTCGCAGTCACAGCGATGAATGGCAATGCCTCTGCCCTGTGTGACAAAACCAAGGATCTCATCCCCAGGAATTGGCTGACAGCATTTTGCCATATGGGTCATAATATCGCCAAGACCGGACACAATGACGTCACTTTTATGAGATTTCTTTCGCTGCTCAGCATTACTTCTGTGAGAAATCAGTTCATCAATGACATTTATAGAAGAGTTTTTTCCATTATTGGAATTATCCAGCTGTTCGCTGATAAAACTTACAATAATGTTTACACCGATATCACCGGCACCAATATTTGCAAACAGATCATTTACTGTCTTTAGATTAAATTTGCTAAGACGCATCTTCAGAAGTGAATGCAGCTGCTCTTTTTTTAGATCAAGCCCTACACGCGATAATTCACGGTCGAGGATTTCCTGCCCCAATTGACAGTTTTTTTCAAAATCCACTTTCCTAAAATACGCCTGAATTTTATTTCGAGCCTTGGTTGTTTTAATAAAGCCATTGTCTAAATTAATCCAGTCTCTGGACGGATTCGGTGTCTTAGAAGTGATAATCTCCACCTGCTCACCGGTTTTGAGGTGATAAGTATAGGGAACAATACGGCCATCGACCTTAGCACCAATACAGCAGTGCCCGACCATGGTATGAACTTGGTAGGCAAAATCAAGAGGAGTGGCGCCTGTAGGCAAATCAATAACCTCACCGTTAGGGGTAAACACATAAATTCTATCTTCAAATACCTGATTATGAAATTCCGACTGCAATGAACCTGAACGCAGCATATCATCGCGCCACGACAGCAGTTTACGCAGCCAGTTGATACGCTCTTCAACACCATGGCTCTGCCCGTTCCCTTCCTTATATTTCCAGTGCGCAGCCACACCTAATTCTGCGGACTGATGCATGTTATCGGTACGGATCTGAATTTCAACAGCTTTATGCCCTTTTCCATACACTACGGTATGAATCGACTGATACCCATTAGACTTTGGATTGGCAATATAATCATCAAATTCCTTAGGAATATGTTCAAAAGCGGTATGAATTACACCTAACGCGCCATAGCACTTTTCGATGGAATCAACCAAAACGCGCACTGCTCTGGCGTCATAAATTTCGCTAAACTTGACGTGTTTTCTGACCATCTTCTTATAAATACTGTAGATATGTTTCGGACGGCCATAAACCTTACCTTCTATGCCATTTTCTTTTAGAAGTACAGTCAGATTGCTGACAAAATCTTCTATATATTGTTCGCGCTCAATACGCCTTTCTCCAAGATCCCTTGCAATTTCCTTATATTCCTGAGGATGCAGATATTTAAAAGCCAAATCCTCTAATTCCCACTTTAACTGCCCAATACCAAGACGATTAGCCAACGGCGCATAAACATTAGAGATTTCTTTGGCAATACTTATCTTATACTCGGCATTTTCGTTTTTAGCAGCACGGATGGTGGCTATTCTTTCGGCAAGTTTGATTACTACAGCACGTACGTCTTTAACCATCGCCAAAAGCATACGTCTCACTCTATCCACCTGTTCTTCGGTAACTCGTTCTGAGTTGAGTGTCTGCAAAGAACGTATGGCCTCCATATCCTTAACCGCCATCACTAAAGTCGCAATTTTAGGATCAAATACCGATAATATATCCTCAATCTTGATAAAGCCACTCTCAAAAGCAGGATAAAGAATAGCGACCTGTAATGAAGCCAGATCCATATTGAGGTTCATCAGAATAACAACAATTTCTGAGGAAACATGATTGAATTTTGAGACTAGATCTTCGGCATTAACAAAATCATCCTCAACCTCTGTTTTTCTTATGCATTTGAGAACAAAAGCATTAGTACGCGAAATAACGTTTTTATACTCGTCAGATAATTGTAACTCCTCAATCCACTGTTCAAAATCAAATCCAGCATTATGTGTCTGTCTGATGGCTACCATAATTATTATCTCTTATAGAACTTGTTATCTAATTTATTTTGTTTTAATCTTTAAGCACCAAAAAATCTAAGTTGTCGATATATCAATTAAAGATATTTCAATTTCTAGTACTATAGTTTTTTAGGTCTTCCACGAGGACGTTTGGGACCAACAAATTCAGGCTTAATCTTTTTG
>CACYBT010000064.1 GCA_902772715.1 uncultured Succinivibrio sp. | reverse complement strand
ATACATTACTACAATGATTCGTTATGGATTTCAAAACGGAATTCAGGCAACACTCCTTCTTACATAAAGATTGTTGAGAAAGACGACCATACGGAACAATATGTTTTTGTCTTTAAGGCTTTGTCTGCAGGGCAATATGACAGTATGTTGAGTATTATTACCATATGTTTGCTGGCTGATAAAGAAAACAAGAAAGTAGCCTTTGAATTATCAAAGGAAGCATTTGGCTTTAAAGCTGTTGAGAATAAAACGGCAAAGACATTAAAAGTAGTTGATAACTTGTCGGAACCCGCATTAAATGTTATTAAAATGTTTGTTCCGTATTTTTCGTTTGTTACGAGTGATGAAATTCTGCAACAGGCATATAAAGATGCTGAAGAATATGAAGTTGCAGAGAAGAAGAATAATTTGCGTAATCAAACATTGTTACGTAACAATATGCTAAAAAAAGGTATGCCGATTAAATGTTGTTTGTGTGGTTGCGAAATTGATAATATTCTTGAAGCCGCACATCTTTGGAGTGTTGCTGAAATAAAAAATGCTTCTGAAGATGAAATAAATGGTTTTGTTGGGTTGCCTTCTATATCGTTATTGTTGGGCATTAATAAATATCGTGATGATGTGTTTTATAAGAAATATGTCTTGGCTACTGCGGGTGATAATGCTATATGGTTGTGTCGAAATCATCATAAATTATTTGACATGTTTGCTTATACTTATAGTGAAATGGATGGCAAATTGGTTATTTCTTCGGAGATTGAGGAAGCAATTAGAGACTTTATAAATAGCACAAAAGCAACAGACCAACTTGAAGATGATGTGTTAACAGAATGCACAAAAAAATTTTTAAGTAAAGCAAATATAAAAAGAAAAGTTTTAGCGAAAAAGAAAGAACCCGAACAACAACAGATAAACCAGGGTGCGAATTTATAGAGTACTGTGTTGTAGTTTTGGGTTCAGTGTCGCAGAATGGGATACGGCGTTCTGTTGCATAGCAATTGTGTGCTGAATATTTTAATCAATGACCATAAAGAGTGCGTGAGAGACAAGCTCTGTGACCGCACAGCAACCTGCCCCGATGGTAAGGTGCTAAGGCTTGAATGATGGGATGTTGAAATTACAGCCCGTCATAGCGATGGGCTTTTCTTTTTGTCTCTTTATGGTCAGGAAGGAGCAAAAAGAAAATGAGAAGGAATGACGTAAATAAAAGGCAACAAATTATCGTGCATATTCCGCACAGCAGCATTTTTATCCCCTCCCCGTTTCAAAAAGAATTTTTGATACAGGGCGACGAGTTAAATCAGGAATTGCTATGTATGACGGATTGGTATACAGACGAATTATTTTTATTTGATAACTGTATTTCAGTTATTCATACATGCAGTAGGCTCGTATGTGACCCGGAACGCTTTCTCAATCCCTATGATGAGGGAATGTACCAAAAAGGCATGGGAATGTATTATACGCATACAGCGGGAGGGAAACAGATGAAGCGCCATCCCCTCGCCTGCAAGGAAAGTTTGGATTCGTATGGATTGGCGTTAACCGTTTATGAGCAGCATCATAATAAATTGAGATTATGCGTAGATAAACAAATTATGAGTTATGGAAAGGCATTGATTATAGACGGGCATTCTTTTCCTTCGGTTGCTCTCCCCTATGAGTCTTTAGAAAACTTTAACACAGAACGTCCTGATATTTGTATTGGGACAGATACAATGTTTACTCCTAATGAACTGGTAAGGATGACAGAAGATTATTTTAAAAGTCAGGGATTGTGTGTAATGATAAATACTCCATTTGCAGGGACATTAGTCCCCGACCCCTACTACACCCAAAAATCTACGGCTGTAAAAAGTATTATGATTGAGGTTAATCGTAAATTGTATATGAACGAAAAAACGGGAGAAAAATTAGATTCATTTGATAATGTCCATAATATGATTAAGGGATTTATACAGTTATCTTATGATTGGATATTAAGTTAGATATTTTTATATTTCTCACAAAAAGAAAAGTGTGGATATGCCTTGTTTTGTGTAGGAGGTTTAGCAATTTTTTATTTTTTAAAAAATTTTTTATGACTTTTACAAAAAAAAAAAGTGGGTGTATAATTGATATATAAAATTGAATAAGTAACAGTCAAATAATTAT
>CACYBT010000063.1 GCA_902772715.1 uncultured Succinivibrio sp. | reverse complement strand
CTTAGAGCAGGGCTCTTTAACTCCATTGCAGGGATTTAAAAAATTCTGGCCATTTCTTAAGCCATATTTTTTGCTAACTATTTTAGGTATCCTCCTGACCATCCCCGTAGGCGGCCTCGATGCGGCCGTGGCCTCTTTTTTAAAGCCTTTTATGGATAATGTCATGGTGGAGAAGGATACGGAGTTTGCCAGTATGGTGCCTCTCATTATCATTGCTTTTACCATTGGACAGGGGATCTGTATTTACTCTTCCAATCTGGTGAACAGTTATGTCGGCAACAGAATTTCCACCGATTTGAAACTGGCACTTTACAAAAAACTTCTGGTAAACGATGTGTCTTTTTTTGACAAGAATACCTCCGGTATTGTGTTACTGCGTTTTTGTAATGATGCCGAGGCGGCGACGAGTGGTCTTATAAGTAACGTCAAACTCTTTTTGTCAAAGTTCTGGTCCTCCTTAGGACTTGTGTGTGTGCTTTTATACAATTCCTGGCAGTTATCCTTTATTGCCCTGGGAGTCCTCATTTTTCTCTTTCTGCCCATGAAGATTGCCAGAAAGAAACTGATGAAGATCATGACGTTAAATGTTAAGGCCTTAACCAAGATCAACACCAACTATATTGAAACCTATTCGGGTATCAAAATCATCAAGTCCTTTAATCTGCAGGGAACGTTATTTGAAAAGTTTACCAATGACATCAACGATGTGTTTAAGTTTGGCATGAAGATAGTGCGGGATACCAACTGGCTGTCTCCTGCCATGCATGTGGTCACCGCTTGCGGTGTGGCCGGAGTTCTGTATTATGGTATGTACCTTATTACCACAGGTCAGATAACCTCAGGTACCTTTGTGGCCTTCCTCGCTGCTCTTATTATGCTCTATACCCCGATTAAGAGTATCGGCAACAATTACATCGGCATGCAGACCTCGCTTTTGGCACTTGAGCGTATCTATGACATTTTAGATGGCTATTCCTTTGAAAAAAATGATGGCGAAGGTACCAAGACCCTTACGGACATTAAAAACAGCATTGACTTTAAGAATGTGGATTTCTCCTATGACGGCCAGCGCATGGTCCTAAAAAAGATTAGTTTTAGTGTCAAGGTGGGAACCAAGGTGGCGTTGGTGGGCAATTCAGGAGGCGGTAAAACCACAGTAACCTCGCTGATTCCAAGACTCTATGAAATTGATGACGGTGAAATTAGCATTGATGGAGTGAATATTGAGGAGTATACCTTATCCTCATTACGCCAGAATATTGCCATGGTGTTTCAGGATAACTTCCTGTTTGACGGGACGGTGAGAGAGAATCTTTTATATGGCAATGAAAAGGCCACAGAAGAGGATATGGCCTTTGCCATTAAATCGGCCTATCTTGATGAATTTGTCAAAAAACTCCCTCAGGGCATGGATACCATCATCGGTGAACGTGGTCTGCTCTTATCTGGCGGTCAGAAGCAGCGTCTTGCCATTGCCCGTGCCATTTTAAAAAATGCGCCGGTGGTGATTTTGGATGAGGCCACCTCCGCTTTAGATAACAAATCTGAAAAAGTGGTGCAGCGTGCTTTAGATAAACTTATGGAAGGGCGTACGACCATTGTGATTGCTCATCGTCTCTCCACCATTATGGATGCCGACAAAATTCTGGTTATAAATGACGGAGAACTTATCGAAGAGGGTAATCACGATACGCTCCTTGCTAAAAATGGCGCCTATGCCATGCTCTATAATTCCCAGTTCTCCAAACTTGAAAATGAGGAGTCCGAGGGTGCTGATGACAGTAATGATGATGAGATTTTAGAGCAGAAAAAAGAAGTAACAGCAGAAAAATAAGTCTTTAAAAAAAGGTTTTTTATGTTTTCGATTATTATTCCTACCATGCAGAAAGATGTGGAGATTTTAGGAAAACTCATTTCTGAACTGCAGGATGATCCCTGTGTCGGTGAGATTATCGTTATCGACAATGCCTGCAAGGGCATGAATTTTGCCGATCCCTCCAAGATTAGGCTTTTGGTGCAAAAAGAAAATCTTTTTGTAAATCCTGCTTGGAATTATGGTATAGAGCAGAGCTCTCCTGAGTTTGAGTACTTTGGCATTTTAAATGATGACATTATCTTTCAGAAGAATCTGTTAAGTTCTACGCTCAATTTTTTAAAGTCGGATGACAACACCATAGGATTTGCCGGCATTGACTGTCCTTCAAATACTCCTAAGGAGGAGTTTGATACCTATCCTGCTGATACAGTTATTACTTTTGAGCCGATGGATAAACTTGACGGCTACTGGGGCTCGGCATTTTTTGGGAAGAAAAGCAATTATTTTAAAATTCCTGAGGATATGAAGATTTTCTACGGTGATCATTATCTTTTCAAAAAAAGTCTTATGGCCAATCGTAAAAACTACAGGATCTGCAATATCAAGGTTAAACATCTGGTATCTTTGACTTCCGCAAGCAGCAGAAAATTTTCCAAGATTTTCAAAGACGACCGTAAAGCCTGTATTCAGCATGGTATTTTAGAGTATCTTAATCTTAGTTTCTGGCAGAAGCTTTTCTCCATTCACTATTTTCATAATCACTATATCTTCTGTTTTTTAGGACTGCGCATGAAATTTAAGGCCAAAAAGGGCAAGGACTAAGCGACCTGTAAAGATGATAATTGGATTTTGTAACTTAAGCCTTTTTCGCTTATGAGGTGATTGGCGGGAGCATTCTTTCATCTTTTATTACGCATAGCTTTACAGCATACCTTATCGCCTTGGAAATTTTCTGTGTTATGAGGAGAGTAAGGTCGCAGGGGATGTTGTTTTTCAAGACTTTGAAAATTTTTCCAAGATTATTGAAAAAGGCACCTCTTAGGTGGATAAAAAAGCCTATATACCCCCCCCCTGTTTTAAGTTTTTTAGCGGACAAAAATCCTGTGAGAGCGTTTTTCTAGGCAATTTGTCGCAATCTTAGGAGAATTTGTCTCAAGATTTAGCGGGTGTTTTTTTTAAATATCTTTTTTGCAATGTGGTAAT
>CACYBT010000062.1 GCA_902772715.1 uncultured Succinivibrio sp. | reverse complement strand
CATTTAGAAAATAATTAACAGGATGGATATTAACCTGATCTTTTATGTTCTTTGTAATTGCTCCGTGATAAACAAGACCAAAAGGATGTATACGATCCAAAAAATGCGCATCTAAAATCATAAAGATCTCAATGTAAAATCACAAAATGCGCAGTTCAATTTTAGCAAAATCCATGTTTTTCACCAATTATTACAGTTGCTCGACACTTCAAAGTGTAATTTAAATCTGAAACTTCAATTTTTCCCACTTAAATGTCAAACCTGCGCAGGATATGGTTTTACCGTTTTTGCGCTCTGCATATTTTTTATCTAAACGCGCAACTTAATTTTGCAAAATCACCTTTGCCAGCATTATTTAAGCCATTCTCTAACTGCGCATTTTGTGATTTTACCTTTTAATTTTCTGTAAAAACCATTGTTTGCCATACCGTAATTCAAATTATGGGGATATTCGTTTCCTCATATCTATAGCCATGGTGGCTATGGATGGTTTTAATTACGGGAGAATGCCATGAGCATTACCATTAAAAAGATTAGAAGTCTTTTATCACTCCTGGAGAGTGTGGACTCGATTAACGTTTCCGAAGTCTCTATCCAAACCGGAATAAGCCGGCGTACCATCGACAGAAAAGTTAAGCAGATTAATTCATGCGGGAAAAGCATTGGAGAACTGTTGGCTTTAACTGATCATGAACTTGAAAAAGTGTTCGCATCAAAGCCCCGCAGGGATTTTGTAGAGCCTGATTTTGAGATGGCTTATATCATCCTTAACCCAAGTAGAGTCTTTAAGAAAACCATGAAACCAACCATGGAAAGTGTGTGGGAGAATTATGTAAAGACAGCAATGCGAGATCAGGGGATGTCATTTGAAAAGGATAAGCTGCCTGATTTCTGCATGAGTCTTAATACATTCAGACGGAAGTATAACGAGTTTGTTGGCAAGAAGAAGCTGAAATACAGTGGTCTTAGCGATACTGCCTCAATCGGTGAGGTGTCAGCCGGTGCCCTGATGGAAATTGACGGTGTTGGCGATAGACTCCTTTGGATGGACTGGTATGGCATTCTGCATAAAGCGGTTTTATTCGTGGCTGTGCTTAAGTTTTCAGGTCTGATTTTTGTATACGCAACAGAGCATATGAAAGCTGTAGACTGGGCCAACTTTATAATCCATGCGCTAAATTATTTTGGAGGTGTACCTGCCGCCATCAAGTCAGACAACGATACCGCTCTGACCATTCGCTATTATGCGCTTTCCCATGCAGGTCATAGATTTGTCGTCAGAGATCCAAATCCTACCATGAAGTATCTGGCCAACGCCTATAAGTTTGATTGGTTGCTGACAGGAGTCAAAGCCCCGCGTGAAAAAGGGATGGTTGAACAATTTGTGAATTGCTGCGAGAACTTTGTTGCCGCTGAGGAGAGGTTTAAAACCGAAAAATTCAAGTCTCTGGATGAGATTAATGCCGAGCTTCTGAAATTAACCGATAATTTTAACAACAAAATCGTAAATGGCGGATATTCCCATCGCTCTTATTTTGAGGGTTTTGAAAGAGAGTTTCTGATGCCATTGCCACTGCTTCAGATAAACTATCTGGAAATAACCACCCACAAGGTTGGTGTCCGCGGTTATGTGCGTTATAAAGGCAACAACTATTTTGTAGGTCATGATTATGATGGGCTGGAGATTTTGGCATGTTCTGAAGATGGAAAACATGTGGATTTTTATCTGCAGCCCAATCTGAAAAAAATTATAACATACGAAATCTATACCGATAATCCTATTCGGATACACAACATCAAAGCTCCAAAACTCATGTCCCCAGCAGAAAAATACCTGTCACGCGGGCTTGATGACTTTTTAAAATATGCCGAGAAATACCCAGCCTTTAAAGAGGAGTTATCTGATTTTTTTAGGCATGTCTATGCCAATTTCGTATTGAACGACATTGATAAGACCTCCTTCTGTAACCGCACTCTCTCTTTCTGCGAGGCACACTGCGTGCTTGCTGATGAACTTAAATATGCCTTCACTTATATTCTCGAGCACAAAATCTCAACCGTGCTTAAGGTCAATGAAGTACTGAAGATAGCGGTTATATCAAAGCATGACGTAAGGCAGATAACGCCGAAATCTGAACTTTTACTGCAGATGCAAAGAGAGCGCATTACACAAAAGTGTACTGACAACACTTTACGTAACCAATACGACAGTGAACTGTCGAGGCTGCAGCGTGACGATGACGAAGATTTTGAAGATGAGGACGGAGAGGAAAATGAAAATGAATAATGAGATTACATACCATAGTGAATCTGATTTAAAAGCACTGTTAACAGAGAAATCCAGATTCAGCAGAATTTGGCAGGCATATGAGGTATTCAAGGATAATCAGGAGTTCTGCGATTATCCCTTCAGAGAGCAGCTCTATTTACTGATAGAAAACTGTGTTGAGGAGATTAAAAAGGCCAGGTATGAGGTTTTAAAGGGTAAATCCCTCATTCCTAAGCCTGAAATTCTCCCAACGTTAGATGAAATCGGCAAAAGAAACCATATCAGACCTACCAAGATGGATCTCCTTATCAGCAAAATCACCGATGGCAAGTACCATAGAATAATTATCACCGGCAATTCCGGTGTAGGTAAGACCACCCTGGGAATGGCCCTGCTTAATCACGCGATGCTGAATAGCCAATCAGCCTTATTCTTAAATTATCCTGAGAGTATCGGCTTAATGTCATCGCTCTCCGAAAAAAATTCAGATAGCTATAAGAATTACCTCAAAGAAATCCTCTCACATAGAATTCTGATGTTTGATGATTTCTTACTGAACCCACCAACTCCTCAGGAGATTTTCTGCCTGCACCGCCTTATTGATTTAAGCGAGGAGAAAAACTGCTCTCTGATTTTTACAAGCCAGTATGAATCTGTGGAGTGGCTTAATAGGCTTTGCCAGACGCAGAATCTGGAGGATGACAAGAATGCCCATGCGCTGGTTGACAGGCTTATCACCGATCCGATTATGGTAAATCTCAAGGGCTCATCTAAACGCAGTAGAAGCAATACCATTGTGATAAACGGTGGCGATGGCAAAAAGAAGGAAAATGAGGCGGCTAATGATGGCAATCAATCTGAATCCAGCAGCGAGGTGCAGAGCCATGATTAATGGTGAAGATTACACTTGTTAATGCTACCCCAAAATTTCCAATTTTTGATACCCGAAAATGTCACTCAACTTTGAAGTTCCTGATATCCGAAAATGTCAATTT
>CACYBT010000061.1 GCA_902772715.1 uncultured Succinivibrio sp. | reverse complement strand
ACAGGACGCATTTCTCCAGGTTCATGGTCACGGGCTGGTACATATACCACAGAAGTGTCACCGGTGTATCCGTCGTTAGAATGAGTGATATACATGGAACCATCAGCCGAGGCGCCCTTGGTAATTACCATTGAGGTGCATGAATATGAGGGTTCTGACATAACAATAAGGCACAAAAACGGAACCACTAAAGAAAATCTAAAGGCCTTTTGGGATAATTTTATGCTAAGGTGTTTTTTTTGAGGTATATAACTGCATTCGCTTGTAGATGGTACCTTTTCCATTGCTCTGTATCTTCCTAAGTAAAAGGTTTTTTTAAATTAGTTGGTACTGTTTTTTTTGTCATGCTTGTGCACATTGTGTGTTAAAGAGCGTGGCAAAAACTCGTTAATCAGTCTCTCAAAAGTTTTGGTTACCTGTAAAAAAGAGTTGGAACGGTTGTTTTCCTTAAAAGAGGCGGTATGCTGCTTTTGTGTCTTAGGTACAGGAGGTGTTTCCTTTACCGATAACACCTGTTCCTTACTATGTTTTGCGCGGCGGTATTTGATTGGAGCAGATTTAGGTTCGTGTCCTTCAGCATAGCGCAGCATATAGCCACCGTCATATTTTTCAAGTGTATCGGCGTAAAGATTAGCAATACGGCGGTAGTTGGTATCCACATTTTTAACAATAACTCTGTCAAAGCGCTCAGGAGAAAGACGCGCAGACTGTTTTATGAGAGTCAGGGAGCGCTGCTCAAGTTCCATAATTTTGGTTCTTACATAATCGGACAGCGCAGAAAAGTGTCCATGGCATAGCATAGCAATATTGCGGTTCAACCAGAAAATCTTATCTTTGCTGTAGCGATGCTCTGAGGTTTTAGCCAGAGTTTGGGGTAACTCACCTAAGGTTAGGGGAATAAAGGTGCTTTCACCTGAGGAGCCTAAGGCCACCCAGACCACTGGTTTGGGGTGAGCCGCATTTAAATCAATGACAAAAGTGTAGGTGCTGTTTGTTGAATTAATTGTTCTTTCTCCAAAATCCTCATATGTATAGGGAGACGCAAACAATCCACCAGTATCACGGGTGGAGTTGTCAAATTGAGTACCCCGATACGTGTCACGGTGTAGTTCAAAGAGGCGCTTGACATCCAATGGTTCCTTAACACTGACGGTTAAGGGATAATCCTTGGTGTCGTAGTTCTTGACCTGGGGCTTGAGTTTTGAGGCTGGATCGACAAGCGTCAGAGCACGCCAAACCCGACGCAGTGAATAGTAGGGCCGTTTTTCAATACCGCCGGCATCTTTTTGGAAATTCATTTCCTCATCTAGTCCCTTGTCAAAACCTGCACGGATGAAGCGGGCACGTAAATCTGCAGGCAGGACAAAATCGGTGTCACCCACATATAGATCCTGTAGCCTAAACTGGTCAGCGGAAACTAAAAATTGTCCGGAGTCGATCCGTTTTGCCGCATAAAAGCCTTTTTCCTTTTCTGTTCCAGGTAACATTTCAAGGTAAAAAGCCTCTTTACTGTCAGCAATCACAAAGGCGGCACTTTCACCATAAAGACCGTAGGTATCTATAAGTTTTGTTGCCATATTGAGTGCATCTTGTGCATTTTCACAGCGTTCAAGCAGAAGATAGCTAAGATCCCGTGAATTGAGGATAAGATTTTCGGCAAGAGGGGTTTTACTTACCTCTCTTGAAGTTTGGGGTTCACTTACACCAATGCAGAGGCCGGCATCATTGATAATACCGTATTCGGCACGCAAATAAGCATGAGTTTCAGAGATTTCAGGAATGCTTAAGAGTGCACTATGTGCGTTTTCTTCAATATCTGACGAAAAAGGCATTGAAGATAGAATCCGTCTCTCATCTTTTTTATGCAGACGGGCTTTTTCATAATAAATATTAGGATCAGTTCTGCGGTCAATACTGTAGGAAACCAGCATGGAGCCGGTGTTGTTTTTCTGCGGTGTGGCTAAAAATAAGGTACCGCAGTGTGCTGTTGTTTCTAATAAGATTAACAAAGAAATAAAATATAGAAATTTAAGTTTCGTAAACATTTGTTTAATTTTTTTTAAATTTAGAACAGTATTACAAATTTTTAGCAAAAGTTTCTAATATAAAAATTATTCGTCTTGATTAAATATTCATTAAATAAAGCAGTTTTTAAATAAAAAAAACAGCTAAATCTTTTTTTAACCTTATATTATACTACATAAATTATCAATCTGGCAAAAACGTTTGCAATATTGCCATATAATTCTGTTACTATTCATGGCTATATTTACTAAAGGATGTCATCTCTCCTATTGAGCTACTTTGCAATACAGATGAAACCACCGCTCAAGTGGCATTACATCTAAAATAAAAGATGCTTGCTCTAAAATGAGACTGACAGAATTTTTGGAAAAAGTAGCGGATTTTGTATGTTGCTGCGTTTAAAGAAAATAGGTATTTAAAAAAATAGAGACGTAATCGATATACGTGTATTCTTTGTAAATTTCTTGTTGTGAACACGTACCAATTTTAACACTTCTTAATCGCCTAAATTAATTAATCAATTAATCTTTAAAATTCAATAAATTATTTCAAAAAAATGATTGCAATTATGTTAGGTTATTGTTTATAATATACGTGTTGTTATTACACGTATATTAAGGTGACTTATGGCTACTGTAAAACCTAATAAAGAAGATATTAAAAATT
>CACYBT010000060.1 GCA_902772715.1 uncultured Succinivibrio sp. | reverse complement strand
GACTATGCTTATTATAGCATATTATGCGCAGAGTTGTGCGCATTATGTTGAAAATATGACATGGGTATAATAAAAGCCTGATGCGGCTTTCAGGCTTTTTTTAGTCATTTTTGGTCAAAAAGTCGGGTATAGCTTATAGATTTTGGTTACTATTTACAGTCTATATTTTATGTTGAGTTTTTTTATGTTAGGTTAATCCTGCGTTTATGACCTGATTTTACAAAAATCCCGTCAGTACTGGGAAAGGCTATGATTATTTTTCAATTTAGTTGTTGCTAACTTTTTTACTTCTGAGAATATGTAGACTTTATGGTTGAATTGGTGGCACCTATCAGATGTCGATATGATCCACTTATTTTCAGGCAGTCACAGAGCTAAATGGCGGTAGCCAAGTTTGGAAGAGGAGTTAGATTAACGGTTCAATAAATATTTCTGTGGGGTCGATAAATTAGTTACGAAAAGCTAATTGCTGGTACAAGCCAAAACCATTTCTTCTGGTAGTTTAGAAAAGATCTTGTTTGTGCAGGGATATCTTTAGGAAACTAATCCCACAGAATTAATTGCAGAACCATTTTTTTCATAATACTCACATGTTAGTGAGCATTATAGGTACGAATACAATCATGGAGTATCACATATATGATCTATCCCACTTGCTCTCACCTCGACATTAAAATGACACGGCGCTCGCCAAAATTTTCTAAAAATTATCACATTCGTCTTAGAATTTCATTTTTATAGCTCTTTTTACAGCCTTAGACAGAAAATCAGTCATGGTATCGCCATTATGCTCTAACATCTTAGGAAACATGGAAATAGGCGTGGCACCAGGAAAAGTGTTAATTTCATTGATTAGTATGCCATCATCTTCTGAAAAAAAGAAATCGATTCTTGACAGATCTCTTAACTTTAGACCAATAAAGGCTCTTCTTGCATAATCTCTGATGCGCTCTATACATTCCTCATCAAGATTACTTGGTGTAACTGTCGTTATCGTCCCTGATGTTTTAGAATATTTTTCCTCATAAGTGTAAAACTGATTTTCCGGAATGATTATTTCACCTGGCCTGGTAATTTTCAGTTCTCCATCGATCTCATACGCAGCCACTTCAAGCTCACGATGTTTGATGTTTTTCTCAAGCAGGACTTCGGTGCTAAATGAAAAAGCCTCGACAATCGAATCCCAAACATCGCTTCGTTTAGTAACATGATAACACCCTACAGATGAGCCTTGACTGGCAGCCTTAACGTAAATATCTTGATATTTATCAAAAAAATCTAATGACAACTGTTTATAGTATTCATTTTTTAAGGGAATAATACAGTATGGTGAATTAGGGATCCCCAAAGCATCAAGATACAGTTTGGTGGTAATTTTGTTGAAGCAGTTACTGCTGGCCTCAGCGTCACAGCCAATATATGGAATACCGTAGATTTTAAGAAGGGACTGTATTTCCCCTGTTTCACCAGGAGCACCGTGTAAACATGGAACTACGCAGTCAATTCTCATTTTATTCTTGGCATACACAAAATTCCGCTCATCATCAAAATAACCGCTTAAAGTATCTTCAACAATAAAACGATGATTATGCATCACCGCGGTTAACACATTAAAATCAGGATCTGCACGTAACCTGTCAGCAATGTACTGTGCAGAAATCAAGGAAATACTGTGTTCAGAGCCATCTCCGCCACACAGAAGTAAAATATTTGTTGTCATAGTGTAAATTCTTCAAATAAAAAAAACAAAAATAGCCACATCAAAAAGCCCCAACAACATAAAAAAATTTTTTTGAAAATTTTCTCCATGCAGGACTATATTGCAACTCCTTAAAAAAAAAGCAAGTTATTAAGTCAGAAATGCATTAGAACTCTGTATCACAAAAGGCCTATCCTCTTTATCCTTGTAACAATTAACAATCTCATGAAGAAAAATACTAGCGCCATGTAACTCCTCCTTCATGCCATACAATCTTCGCTTTTTGGCATAGGAAATATAAAGACGGGATTTGGCTCTGGTAATAGCCACATATGCTAAACGTCGTTCCTCATTCAGACGACCTTCTTCGATAGATTTTTCTGAAGGCAGGACATGTGCCTCAAATCCAACCAAGAAAAGATATTTAAACTCCAGTCCCTTAGCAGAGTGGATAGTCATTATGTTGACACAGTCATAAGTTTCTACACTGTCATCACCATCGGTATTCAGCTCGGCAGAAGACACTAAAGCAATTCTAGAGAGATATTCATGGAGGAGCTCATAATTAGTGGGTAAACTCTCAATTGTATTCTCGTAATCCGCACTGTATCCCTCAGTATCGTAACTTGAATCTGCATTTATGTTATCGTCAATATCGATTGCATACTTGTCTCTTTCATTAAGATATTCTGAGAGATTAGTGACAAGCATACAAAGGTTACCTTCCTTACTTTTGCCATACACAGAATCAATATGTTTTTCATCATACTGCTGGTAAAACTCTTTAAGACCGGTAACCTCAAGGAGATAAGCGACAAACTTATCAAGCGACATTCTTTCAAGTTTATCTCTAAGATTTTCAATTAAAGTAAGAAAGGGCTTAATTTTTTTATGCAGATTCCTGATATCTTTGTCTACACTTTCCCCTTTTACAAAATCGTCAATCTGCTCCATAGCATGCATAATTGAACAGTGGCGTTCACTGCTTATTTTGGTTAGCTGCGCCACTACTTTAGGTCCAATTTTTCTTGACGGAACATTGATGATGCGCAGCAAGGAAACATCATCAGTACTGTTTAGGAGAACCTTAAGGTAAGCCAGGGCATTAACAATTTCCACTCGCTCAAAAAATTTATGTCCCCCATATATTTCATAGGGAATAGACATAAAGTTTAACTGTTGCTCAAGACCTAGGGAGAGAAAATTATTGCGATATAAAATAGCGATATCTTTGTAATCTACTCCATCTGCATGTAATCTGTTAATTTCTCTTGCAACATATTCTGTTTCATAGTGCTCATTTTGGCATTTCACCAAATAAACTTTATCACCCTCTCCCTTTACTCCGGTTAACGTCTTATCAATTAAACGATCTTCATTTTGATTAATCAGCGCATTGGCAAAGTTGAGAATATTCTGAAACGAACGGTAATTGACGGATAATACATATTTTCTAACATCTGGAAATGATTCAATAAATTTACTCAAATTACTAAATTCCGCTCCACGCCATCCGTAAATAGACTGATCATCATCTCCCACCACGGTAATATGCGAATTTGGACCGACGAGCAATTTTAACAGTCTTAACTGCATGGCGTTGGTATCCTGAAACTCATCTACTAGAATTTCAATAAATCGCTTATGCAACAAATTTCTGATATTTTCATGAGATTCAAGCATCTCCACGGTGCTTAGCATTAGCTCCGCAAAATCCACAAGGTTCTGAGATTTACAGATATTTTCATACTGCTGATAGACATTTAAAAATACGAATTCCTCACTACCCGATACAATATATTTACTGTTAATAAAACCTTTACGTCTGAATTCATTGAATAACATGCTATAGCGTATTCCCTGTTCCTTAAGATAGGAGATGTAGTATGCAAAACGCTTATGCATTTCCTTTTCAGAACAGTCACAGCCTAGGTCTTTAATAATCTTTTTGACAAGACCTTGTTGATCACATGTATCGAGGATCGTGAAATCAGGGGAAAAATCGGAAGCATGAGCATAGGAACGCATGATTTTAAGACAAAAAGAATGAAAAGTAGACACCCAAATCATTTTCGGGCTACTCTCACCTAATACCATTTGCAATCTTAGTTTCATTGCCTGAGCGGCTTTATTCGTAAACGTCAAAGCCAGAATGTTGCGCCCTAAAAGATTCTTGTACAAAAAAAGATAAAGGATTCTGGAGATGAGAGTAGTAGTTTTTCCGGTGCCTGCACCGGCAATTAACAGCATATTGGACAGGGGGGCAGTCACAGCTTTTTTCTGTGATTCATTGAGCGAGGCTAAAAACTGTGCTGAATTTGAGTCCTGACCATTATCCTCATCAAGGGAAACATCAACGACTTCATTTGTATCATCATTCATAATATGGAGATTTTTTCTATTATCCAATCTTGGTTTTACAGTAAAAGTATTTCTAATTCTTCAATTCTATCAAAAACCACATGGGGCAGTGCTCTTATTTGACTTTCGTCATCTGAAATTCCGGTATATCCCCGATAAAGCCAGGCACAAAGACATCCTGAGTGAACTGCCCCCAACACATCAGTGTAAGGATCATCACCGATATGAAGGATCTCATGAGGATACAAATGATACGCTTTGGCACACAAGGAAAAAAGATCAGCATAGGGTTTGCGTCTTACTCCCATAAGATTTGGTCTAAAATCACGCTCAAAAACGCCTTCAAGCCCTAATTCCCCAAGCCTAAGATTACCGTTAGAGACTGCTACAAGAGGGAAAGATTTCTTAAGTCTGTAAAGCATAGCCACGATTTTGGGATCTATAATACCCTGTGAACGTTTTTTTATAAAGCGATCCACCAGTGCCTGAGCAGTGGCATAACCATGTTCAAGCGGAATCTTAAGATAATTAAAGGCCACAATAAGGCTTTTTATACGCAGCTCTGTAACATCATTGGCAAGATTAGGATCATTTTTTAACACATCATTTTTGATTTTTTTCCAAAAGGCATAGTCTCGACACTCACCTCCTAAGCCATATCGGTCACACAGATACTCGGTAAACCAGCTTTCTGCTCTGCAAAGAACACTCTGACAGTCATATAGAGTATTGTCCAAATCAAAAGAAAGCAGTTTAATGGAGTGAACATCTAGTTTCTTTAAAATTCTCAATTTTTCTTCCTGTTAGCCAACGGTAGAGACTTTTTGCAGACAGCCTTTAAATGTTCAAAATCAAGATGAGTATACACCTGAGTTGCAGCAAGACTAGAATGTCCGAGCATTTCCTGTACAGTTCTTAAATCAGCACCTCCCTGCAGCATTTCTGTAGCAAAGGAATGGCGCAGCTTGTGTGGCGAGGTTTTAATATTGAGTGCCACCTCGTTACAGATCTTATCAAGATTCTGCTCTACTGCTCTAGTCGTTAGTCTGCTTCCAAACCTATTTAAAAAAAGAGCCTCCTCTTTAGGTTTGAAAGCTTCCCGTATTCCAAGATAAACACTGATTTTATCAATAGCCTCACGTGTCACTGGGACAATTCGCTGTTTATTCCCCTTACCCAAAACCCTGACTTCGCGCTGTCGCATATCAAGATCATTCATGTTCAATCCCACCAGTTCAGAAACACGCAATCCTGAAGAAAACAGCAGTTCAATAATCGCGAGATCCCTTGTTTCATATGGGGTTTTAGGTTCATACGCCAGTAGTTCTTCAATCTGAGAGAAAGTAAGAATTTTGGGAAGATGATGCTTGACTTTTGGTACCTTGATCTCAAAAATCGGATTATCCAAAAGAACTTCTTTTCTTATAAGATACTTAAAAAAAGAACTTAAGACATATAAATCATGAGCCACAGAATTACTGCTTAACTTTTCGGCTGAATCATTAAAATTAAATTCACGCTGCAGAGCTCGCATATGCTCATAGGAAATATTTTGCCAAGAATCTAATTGCGGAAATTCAAGATGCAAAGTGTTCAGAGCCTTGTTGAGCACTCTTTCATAGGAGTCTACCGTATGCTTACTGACACGCTTCTCATAACGCAAATAATCAAGAAAGGAGTTTGACCATTTCTCAAGCATTTAAAAAACCCACATCCACAAAAAGGCCCCATTAGAAAACTCATAAAAATACAGTGATAATCAGCACTGCACCGGCACTGTACCCTCAAAAATTTTTTTTACGCGCTCATTTATCTGAATACTTCTTTTATCAACTCTCTTCAATTTTAATGTATTATCACCTATCTTAATCTCACTGTTGCTGTCTATGAGATTAAAATCCATGGCCAAAGTGGCAGGACAGCAGCAAGCAAGAGACTGTAAGGAGAGTTCTGTGCCTAAAGAGGTAAAAGTACGTAATCTTATACGAGTACGCTTTTCCACTTCTACCAAATGAATAAGATTAAGAATTTCGCAATCCAGAACACTTTTAAGACGAGGCAGATATTTTTCGATATTAAGATCGGAAGTAAAAATCACCAACTGCGGATTGTCTAAAGAAAACGATTCATGTTCATGAGAATGAGGATCTGCATTTCTGACTAGATAGGCTTTCTGAATAGAAAAATCCGATTCCAAAATCCGTTCCACCTCAAAATTCAGAAGTCTTAAAGTAGTACTGATACTGTCATCAGAATTCAGTCTAAGAAAAGAAAGCCCACAACTCGTACTCACCTTGATATTCTTACGTCCTACCAGGCGATGATCGACCACGAATTTTAATGCGGCACCACAGCCAAACTCCACCCCATACTGCTGTTCTTCCCCATTAGCCTCAAAAAATCGCAGATGAAAGTCCACATCTGGATCAAAAGGAGGCTCTATCAGCATTAACTGATCAAAGCCCACCCCCTTATGCCTATCCGCAAGTTTAGCAATAAGATCCCTGGAAAAAAACACTTTCTGAGTAATACAATCGACGAGCATAATATCATTGCCACATGATTGCATCTTTGTAAATTTTAGCTGCATACCTGCTACTCGATTATGATTTCATCCTTATAAAGATCTTCATAGTCCTGACGTTTTCTTATAAGATGAGATGTTCCTCCATCAACTAACACCTCGGCAGGTAGTTTTCTGGAATTATAGGTTGAAGACATGGAAGCACCGTAGGCTCCTGCTCCCCTTACTACAAGAATATCCCCGTTTTGCACATCAAGCAAACGTTCTTTACCCAAAAAGTCATCGCTTTCACAGACAGGTCCAACCACATCACACAATCTCTTAGTATTACCATGCAAGGTGGCATTCACTATATTCATTTTGGCGCCGTATAAGGCTGGACGAATCAGATCATTCATTCCTCCATCCGTAATGACAAAATGCTTGTCGCCATTATCTTTCTGGTACAAAACCCTGGCTGCGAGAATACCTGCATTGGCAACCATAGCCCGTCCAGGCTCCATATACAAAGCCACGTCAAGACCTTCTAAGCGCTTGAGGATCGGTGTCAGATATTCATCAGGACTTGGAGGAGTTTCATTATCATAAATCACCCCAAGACCTCCGCCAATATCGATATGGTCTACTTTAATGCCTTTGTCTGCGAGTTTTTTATACAGTATAAGCAGTTTTTCTGAGGCTTCAATAATAGGTTCAACAGACGTCATCTGCGAGCCAATATGAGCATCAATACCGCAGACATTCAGAGATTTTTCTTCTGCCATCTGCAAATAAAGGTCATAGGCTTCCTCTTCACAGATACCAAACTTGTTGTTTTTTAAACCGGTCGAAATATAAGGATGAGTTTTGGCATCCACTCCAGGATTGACGCGAATGGCAACAGGTGCTTTAATTTTTAGTTCCGTGGCAATTTCCTTAACCTGCTGCAATTCTTCCCTAGATTCAACATTAAGACAGTTGATCCCAGTTTTAAGGGCAAAAGCGATCTCTTCAGCAGTCTTGCCAACTCCTGAATAAACTACTTTTTTAGGGTCAGCCTTAGCGGCAAGAACGCGTTTTAATTCACCCATCGAAACGATATCAAACCCCGCACCGCACTTAGCTAAAAGATGAAGAATAGCAATATTAGAGCAGGATTTGACCGCAAAGCAGATAAGGTGACGACGAGATTGCATCGCCGTCTCAAATGCCTGCATATGTCTCACCAAGGTAGCCTTTGAATAGATGTAAAGTGGAGTACCATACTGTGCTACTAAATCAGTAACTTTCAAGGACTCTGCCATAAGCTCATTTTCTTTATACAAAAAGTAATCCATGTTTTCCTCTAAACTTAAAAAACCTCAAGGCACCAAGAGTAATTTCTATTTTGGATTTTTGATTACAACCTGAGTCCTAACTGAGGCATTATCATCATTATCTGCAGTATCTGACTCAATATATGTTTCACTGCTCAAATCAGATTTAGTATCTTTTTTTTCTTCATTTACCGTTTGAACTTCCGCTTTTCTAGTACCAGCCATTACTGCAGACGGATCCTCTGCTATATAGAGCGGTCCGGAAATGCCGCAGGCTGAAAAAAATACGCTACTAACAAGGCATAACACTGATAACATCAGTTTCTTTATGCGGACCATTTCTCCTCCATTCTTCTTACGATAATTTATTCTGACTAATCAGATGGGCAAGCAAGTGGGGTCTGATAGCCAAGTGTAGCCGTAATCGTACTCGATTTTCAGGCTTTTAAGTTATAAGTATAAATCCGTTTGATGAGGACTTTCACTACCAAGCAGTCCCATGACTACATTTGCGCAAAATTTCTGTCTTTTCAATGTCATACATCTTTCCTTAAGGCATCATCGAAGTCCTGCAAAACCTCATGTGACATTATACTAAGACTGCATTTTATTATGCTGTTTTCTTCAAAGGCTTTAGTTAATGTTCTTTGTCATCAAGATTGCCTAGAGAGATAATCTCACAGGCCCCTTTGGCATAACCGATACCGATGCCATAGACTTTTTTTAGCGTTTTCCGATAAATTTTGCGGCATAATCCTGTTTGATTATTTGTTCTGTGGCCTCTTGTGCGGATCCCACATCAAACTAATTATCTGTATTCTAGCATAAGATCTAACCTCATTATCCAATAAAGACTTTTCTAGAAAGTTTATAAAATTTTGTAGAAAAACAGCTGTGAATGGTAACCTTAAAATTTATCTTTTTGGCGAAGAAAGGAGTAGAAAGGCCTCAAGCCTCAATGCAGGAAGTCAGTACAGGGCTATTGAAGAGCTTATCCATGACATACTAATGCACTTTCTCTATAAAGATATGCAAATTTGTATCAAAATTGACAATAGCGCTCAATAAGAAGATGAAATTGTAAAAGGATGAATAGCCTTATGATCTGGACTTAACACAAAATACTGCGGCAAATTAAAATTCATTAACCACTCGTCCTTTTCACTCTGCGCAGTATAAAATCGATTTATGGAATTAACGAGGGCTGCACGTGAACCTTTAAATCCATAATAAATATTAACTTCATTTCGCTCGTTAACAATATAAATATTCCAAGTATTTTTTTCCTTTGAGAAAAAATACTGCATAATCCCGAATGTGGCATGCCTTTCAATAATCGCCGGCACCTGCAGAGCAAATTCTGGACGCATACCGTACTTAGAAAGAATTGTCACCTCATCATCAGCAGAACGGAATAGAGATTTTCTGACAATAATCGCATTATGATGCTCATCTTCCTTTCTAGCCTCATAAATATTATGTCCGATCCTAAAAGGAAAATTACCTTGAGAGACATCACTATTAAGACAGGTACACAAGTTTTTTATGAGTTTTTCACAGTCATAACGAATAATTTCTCCATGCACACTTGAATAGGATCGTACTCTCACCACATGTCCGAAATTTTCCGCTCTACTTATTTCGTTTCCAAGCGATGATTTTAGCAGTGAGGCCAAAAGCTCAACAATTCCCTGCTCTCCATCATGATAACTATGATAGACAATTTCTCCCCATGAATTCAGATCAATAACCTCAACCGAGCCGATAAGACACATTTTCTGTCGACCGCAGGATAAAGTATTACCAACTTCTAGATCAGAGTTTGAAATCATAAATCTTGGAGTAATATCATTCTCAAAATTCAGAATAATGAGTGATTTTACAATACTACGCGGTTTATTTAGATCCTCACTGCTGATACGAAAGGTACTGTTTTTAAAAAAACGTTTGATATCAAAGGAGAGATTCTGCACTTTCTGCGCATTAAACTGTCCATTATTTCTACCAAAACTAATCTTGGTAAGACTGTTTAAAACATTGTTTATGCTAAGCCAAGCCACCATTTCGACAGCTTTTTTTGCAAAATAAATGCAGGGGCTTTGCAGTAAATCCACACTGTCTGCGGCACATGGGTACACATGCCAGCCATCATTACTCAGTGAGCCTGAAAAAGACGGCCTAATCAAAGACAGATTTTCAGCATCCCTGTAAGCCAGAAAATCCTTGTAATACAGCATAATTTTCCCAGGATAACGGTCAATTGCCGTATAGATTTTTCTTGAGAGCACGCCCGCATCATCTGAAGTTATAGCGTATTCAATACCATGGTTTACTGAGAACTTTAAAAGAGCCTGATAACTGCGCAGCAGAGAACGCAGCAGGTCCTGGTGCAAATTGCCGGCATTAAAAGCATTGCGTTTGCGATTTGCACAAATGCCGTCGATATAAAAACGATTCCAGTTCCATCTTGCAATAAGATGCTCAAGAAAATGACAACGTTTTATGTAAATGGCCGTGGAATTAAGATTGGTGCAGGCCTCATGAACCTTAAGATAAAAGCAGGTTCTTGCAAGCTGCAGTCTTTCGCGATCTTCTATCTTGGCAAGAAAACGCGATACTTTTTTAAACATAACATAATAGGCGTCCTGGCTTAAACTGTATCTCTGACTCTGGTAAATTCTCTGTTTGATAGCCAACGACAAAAGTCTGGTATTTGGGTATTCAGAAGCATAAGCCTCCATCAGAAGAATCTTTAAAACCGCTTTGAAAGGACGGTCTATACCCTTATATACCAACCATAATCCCGAACCAAAATATTCAACTGGTGAGCATTTGGCTACTGATCCAAAATCAAACCATTCCTCATTGTTAACAAACTCACTATTGTAAAAATCCTCAAGATAGGCATTATAATTTTGCTCCTCCTCCTCAACTGAAATCATATACCAGGAAATATAACGTCCACACAAACGTATTGAAGAGCGATAAAATTCATCAAGAAGAAATAGACTTTGCGCCGAACCACAGTCCTCGGTATCCATATTCCCGTGTTCCCCGCTTATAAAACGTTTTTCAGGAGTAACAAATAGATTAATATCGGTTCCTTGAGTTTTAGCATACAGTGAAATAAATTTGCATTTTTCAACGAGCAGATTCATTTCATGTTGTGGCAAATTTTTCCTGACACAAACCCAAATATCTAGATCCGATTCAGGACTCTGCGCAATCGAGGAGGTGCTACCCATGGTATAAAGCGCGTAAATGGGATAATGTCCTAAAATATCTTGTGTAGGGTCGATTCCTTTTTTTTGAAGATAAGCACTTTGAAAAGCATTGGGAGAAAACATATCTATCCCGTAAGGAACATCACTGTCCCGATATCCCGGGATCCTTGGATCGTTATAATGCAAAAAAATCGGTACCAGATTCAATAACTCCAGAACCGATTTTCTCATTATCGAAGTAGCCAATTCGTAACGTCTACGGTTTAAGAGCATAATCTTTGAAAAGCGACTGCGAAACTGCCGTTTATCCATGCCCTGGCCTCTTCTTTGAATTTTAGCCTTAAATTAAATCTTGTAATCTTTTCCTTAGCACACAACTATTTATCTATAGAGCCTGATGTTATAGGACATTTTTTAGGATCATCTTCTTGAGGGGTAATATACCGCCCACTGTCTTCAACAAGAACATAGCCTCTAGAACTTTCTGAAACCAGTCTTACTTTCTTGCCAATCTTATAGGAGCATGAATAAGGCATATCGACAATCATATTGCCATTTTCAGTATCTACAGTAAGACGCAGCCCCGTAGTTCTGTCAGCAAGAAGAGAAAAGCCCTGTCCTGCAAGATAGCCCAATCCCATGCCGGCAAGTGTACCACCAGTATGACCATTGATAAGATTACCGGTCACGCCGCCTACTACTGTGCCAATCATGGCATTAACCGTAGAATTCTGCTTTCTTTTGTCAATATCAATGGTTTCTACTCCTGTTATCACCCCATCATAATATGTACTAGCAGATCCTGCCGTTGAGGTAGGGTTAGTACAACCGGTAAAGGCAAATACACAGCAAGTTGTAAGTAGATAAACAGTTTTTTTTAAATTAACCATCGTCCTAATCTCCGTATACCGCAATTGACAGTTAAAAAAGAAACAGATTTAGACAGAAAAATCTGTCCTCTTCCTTAAGTATAAATTATAGTTAATTTATTAAGAAATTAAAATTTCTAGGCTCCGTATTTCCGATTATTTTAAATTATGGAAAGTCTGCATTTGACAAAAGCAATGCAGCACTCATTACCTCATTTAGTATCAAAATACCACGTTGAAGCGTTAAAATCTTGGTCAAATAAATCCAAAGTATGAAATTATGCGCTATAATCTGTCATGAATTGGCCATTTGTTTCTCCAAATATAATACACTACAAAGCTTTTTTATTATAGATGAGCCAATTAAAGATTAGTAGTCAGAATAACATATAGCACTCTTCATAAAAAAAAGAACCCTTAGCATTCATTTGCAGATAAACTTAACTCTCATCGATGCGATATTTTTACACTATTACTCCTGTTTTTTACTTTACCGCCTAGGAACTCCACTATGTCAAAAACCAACCTGGACTACCAAGTTTACCAAGAACCAATTCTCCTTACAGTAGATACACTTAATGAGGATGGACAGGGGATCTCCTATTTTGAAGGTTACGAAATCTTTATGGATAATGCCATTGATGGTGAAGAAGTCTTAGTAGAAATCGGTGCACCTTTTGTCAAAGGGTCAAAAAGAAGACCAGGACGCATTCTTGAATATCGCAAAATTTCAGAAGATCGCAACAACAAAAATTCTCTTCTTCATATCCACGGCATATATCCGTATGAACATCTTACCTACCTAGGAACACTTAAAAGAAAACAACAGGCCATACTGCAGGCCTTAAAAAAAGCCAAAATAAAAACCGACGACATAAGACCTATCGTAGGCTGCGATATAGCAAAACCATCACGCTTTAAGACCATAAGACATTTTGCTTTATCTGAAAACAGGATCATAAACGGGTTCTATGCCATAAAATCACACAGCGTAATTGCAGTAACAGATTCCTTTTTAGAGCCCCCATGGTTTAATAACTTTGCCAATGCTCTATGTTTAGAATTGACTAAGGTAGGTGCTGATATTTATGATGAAAAAACAGGCAAAGGACTTTTAAGAGCCCTGCAGTTAAGAGATTCCATTAAAGAGCGCATGAGTATTCTCATAACCTCAGCGCCACCCAAAGAGCAGGTAAAGAAAATCTACCTTGATACGGCCAGCCAATATAAGATTGACTGCGTCTTTGTCAATATCAACAAAGGTACTGGCAACAGGGTACTGGGAAAAGAGTTTATAAACCTTACTAAAAAAAACTGTATCACTCTCCCTTTAGGTGGTCTTTATTACGAAGTTGGCCCTAACAGTTTTCTACAGGTTAACTACGGTGTGGCGCAGCAACTTTATTCAAGAGTCTGTGAGTTCCTTGGCACCGACCTACATGCCCATGCTCTCGATTTATGTTGCGGAGTAGGTACTATTTCCCTGTATCTTGCCTCTCATTTTGCCAAAGTTACGGGAATTGAGATCGTAGATGAAGCCATAAAATATGCCAGAAACAATGCATCACTCAACGGTATTACAAACACCATCTTTATTGCCGGCGATATTCATGAGCTCTTAGAAAGGGAACTGCAAGATCAAAAGCTTTCTGCCATTGTCTGTGATCCGTCACGCGTAGGTATCGGAGAAAAAGAGTGTCTTAGTCTATGTAAAATCAAAAGGCCGCTTAAACTTGCATATATATTCTGCTCCCTAAAAGCCCTGTCAAGAGATCTTGAAGTACTTTATACTCATGGTTTTAAGATAGAGAGTGTAGAAGGATTTGACATGTTCCCTTACTCATCACATGTGGAGACTTTAGTGCTTTTGTCAAAAAACCAAGACTGATATATATGCAAGATCACCTTTTGGTTCTAAGAGAAAAAACTATGATTTACATTCACTATTATGATTCCCCGCTTGGTAGAATGATCGCAAGTTCTGACGGATATAAACTTACTGGGCTGTGGTTCGAGGGACAGCAGCATTGTATTGATACTTCAAACCTAAAAGACCTCACATCAGAAAACAAACTGACCATATTCTCCATTACGGACAGATGGCTTGACACCTACTTTGGCGGAATTGAACCTGACTATACTCCACCTCTTTGCTTTACAACCACCTCTTTTCGCTGTGAAGTCTTTAAAACACTTTTGACAATCCCCTATGGTCAAACTGTAACCTATAGCAAACTCGCGGAAAAAATAGCCAAAAAAAGAGGACTAGCGAGGATGGCAGCTCAAGCAGTAGGCTCGGCTTTGTCTCATAATCCAGTCCTTGTTATCATTCCCTGCCATCGTGTTATAGGAAGTAAAGGCAGTCTTACAGGCTATGCAGCAGGAACTGATAAAAAACTCGCTTTACTCACAATGGAAAAAAGTCTATGAGATATCCCTAGGATTTAGTGATATGTTAAAAAAAGTCAGTCTAACCTTTATTTTTCCGTAGGGTGACAATAACATATAAAGACGACTAGACCAAAATGATGTTTCTTGCAAAGATGCCAACAGTGTAGAAATTATAAAATATAGGGTGGCTCATGAAAAACACCGGTAATAACCTTACAAACGATTCATTAAATATGAGAACTGATACCCCAAGCGAAGATGAAATTACGCAACTAAAAGCACTTAAGAAGGATCTAGATCTCTTCCTTAAAACACGATTTAAAAAGAATCTTAAGGCTCTTGAAAAATTCGATCCAATGCTAGCAAGGCGCTACAAGCATTATACCCCTAGCCAAAAGCAGGAGTTTTTCTGTAGTTTAAATGGCATTCCCAATCTTTATTATCCTGACTCACAGTCATTCTTGTATGCCACAGAAGATCCCATTGCCTACTGTGAAAATGATGTTGACAACTTTCTTGATACCTCAAAAGTTCAGCAGATCACTTTTCAAAATGAATTTGACGGACTAGGACAGATCCACCATAAGTATCATAACTACGCTGTCAAAATTGAAAAAAATACCACCAGAAATCGAGACCTTCTTATTAAAGATCTTAAGTCCTTTCCCAACCTTTTAATGGTTGGCGTAGGTCTTGGCTACCATTTGGCACGCTTTTATGAAAAAGTGGAAATTGAAAACCTGGTATTAGTTGAACCAAATCCCGATCTTTTTTTTGCCTCGCTACATACTTTTGATTGGGCCAATCTTTTTGAGTATCTTCATACCAATAACAATTTTCTTAATTTAATTATTGGTGTAAAACCTAAAAACCTATATGCCGAGCTAGAAAAAATCTATATTAAACATGGTCGATTTTTAGCCGGATCGTGGTGGATTCACCTGCATCAGGCAACTGCTGATAATATGGCAATCTGCAGGGAACTTAAGACTAATTTTTCTCAAATCCACAATGCCCTAGGCTGGTTTGACGACCACCTGTTTGCTACCAGTCAGGGGCTTTATCTTATGCAGCATAAATATCACTTTGCACTCAATAAACCTCTTTTAAAAAAATATAAGGATGTACCAATATTTATCGTCGGCAATGGTCCATCCTTGGATAAAGACATAAACTTTTTGCGCAAATATCAGGATAAGGCGTTCATCATTGCTTGCGGTACCGCACTTGATCCCCTCTATCATGCCGGAATTCAGCCTGATTTTTATGCCAATACCGAGCGCACCTACAATATTGGTGAAGCAACTCTTGAAATAATACCCGACAAAAATTTTTTCAATGATATAACTATTCTTGCCACAGACACTTGTCATCCTAACACCGTAAAATTTTTTAAACACAGTGCTATTTTCGGAAAGGATGATGAACCGCTGTTTCCTTATCTTGAAAGCAACTGTAAAGAATTGGGGAAAATTGCCACCCTCAGTCTTGGAAACCCTCTGGTTGGTAATATGGGAGTGGCAAGCGCAATTTATTTCGGCTTTGAAAAATTGTATCTTTTTGGCATTGATAACGGTCGAAAAATCGGCTCTAAAATGCATTCAACATTTTCCACCATCTACAATGAACACGGAGTAGGAGATGAGGGCGCGGCCTACTCTATTGAGAAGGTATTGCCAGGGAATTTTGGCGGTGAATTTGAATCATCCTACTTCTTTGATATGTCAAGACGCAATATCGGCTATCTTTTACAGCGAAAACAGGAAAACAATCATAACCTTACCTGTTATAACTGCTCTGACGGCAGTTACATTGAGAATACCATAAGCCAACATTCTGACTTGCTTAAAGCAGAATTTGACACACTGCCAGACATTGATAAAAAGGCATTTTTAAAATATCTTGATGAGGAGAAGACCGCTCCGATATTTGCAGATTTTGGTGATTATGAAAGTATCTTCCATAAAAACGAATTCAATAAACTCTGCGATAAATACTGTCAGTGGCTAGCAAAAAGACCAGTAGATAGACCTCAGTATGTTGCACTTATGGCAAAAATCTCAGCAGATATCTATGCGCTTGAAACCAATGCTAAGACTAACTACATTGCCAGTATTCTAAACGGCACAATGCAAGATCTCTTTATCCTGGTCACAAGGGTACTGTATCATACAGAGGATCTTAAAACCTGCCTTGATGCAGCCAACAGCATAACCAATCTTATAGTAGATTTTTTAAAGGAAGCTCCGGGACTCTACGCACATATGCCAGACTATATCATGTGGGAGCACCGCAAGCACTTAGGGGATCAAGACAAAGTGGGGAAAGATACTTCAGCAGGACCTGCCCCCAAACTTTATGGCAAATTACATATTCAGTCAAAAGAGTTTGATGATCCGGTAAAAATATTTATCAAAAAATACAAATAAGAACCGCTAAAAATATTCAAGCTCATTAATTTGAGCAGCCGTGCCATTGAGCGCCGATGAAATGCTTACCTCATTACCTTCATCGTTTCCTTGGCTATAGGCTTCATATTCACGCTGTCCCATACGGTAACGGGAGCTATTTGTAACTCTTAGGTTACTATAGTGATTTTCAAGATATTGCTCGATTTTCTCTACAACACTCTGGTTCTGTGAATATTCAACCACCTTGCTTTTGATGGCATTCAAATATCCTTTGATAAAGCCTCGCCTACTCAGTCTTCTCTGTTTGAGGAAAAAAGAGTAAAAAACCGGAAATGTGTAACGCATATTTTTTACTTGCCAAGTCACGATCTTTGACTCTTCTAGAAATATCTTGAATTGTCGGTCATCCTCATTACATTTTTGGACATCTTCATAATCTTTAAATTTGTCACACCAGCATTGAACAATAAACCTGTTCGTAGATGAACCATAAGAATTCACAAAATCAATTATATCCCTTTGCTTGATGAGGCTGCAGGCAATGCTGAGGTCGAGTATTTTGTTGAAACGGTTTATGGCTGCTATTGCCAGTCTTGACAGATAAACATAGATATATTCGCAACTTTCCAGCAGGTCTTTAGGACCTATAAAAGAAACCGTTTTATACTTACTGTTGTGGTCAGCATGCGCCACATAATCCACCCCGAAGGCTTTGCAGATTATGTGAGCAAGCCCATGCACACACATGCCAGTACAAAAAGCACTAGCATTATTCACTCTTATTTCATCCACATCATTAGGCAGTTTCAGATCATCCGCCTCAATTTTGTAGAGTTCCATTAGTTTCTGTGCTCTGCTAAGAGCCACTGCGGCCTCATTTGGATTAGAACTACCCGAAAGTGCCAGCAGTTTCTTTATTTTCGCTATAAGCTCTTCTTTGTTCAATTTCTTTCACTTATTTCAGTCATTTTGACAGGTGGCAACCAGTCTTCACCTTTCTTACACATTTCCCATAAAGGCTTTGGAATATCGTAATGGTCGGCTTTACCAAGATCAATAGCAGTGACAATTTCGTCCGCCTTACCTGCAAAAATTCTATTGCCAAAATGTGGATTCATCATGACAGATTTACCACTGCCTACAAACTCAATAAAACCTGATTGCAAAGCCTTAACATAATCGTCAAGCGTAAACAGACTACCAAGTCCAATAACAGGTAAACGCCCCTGTACCGTCTCGTGAATAATTTTAAGACGAGACTGGCCTTCTCCTAACCCCCGACGCACTTTATTATTAAAATCTTTCTGAGATACATGCAGATACTGCAAAGGTTTTTCTACCAATGCCTTTAATAAGGCCACGGTATCGGTCATGGTAATTCCTTTTTCTCCTGGTTCTTCAGGGGAGAAGCGATAGCCAATGATAAAATCCCTACGCTTTAACTTCTCGCGCACAGCACACACCGCATCAACTACTGAGAGAGGAAATCTTAATCGATTTTCTAAACTTCCGCCCCATTTATCCTTTCTATGATTAACCTTTTCAGAAAAAAACTGCTGCAGAAGAAACTGATTGGCACCATAAATTTCCACACCATCATTGCCAGCCTTTATGCAAAGTTCTGTAGCCTGTGCAAAGTCCTCAATTATGGCTCTTCTCTAGTCTTAGTGGGTGAAATGTTCAAAAAAAAATTATACGTATATATAATATTTGTATGTAATTCACTTCTTTGATT
>CACYBT010000059.1 GCA_902772715.1 uncultured Succinivibrio sp. | reverse complement strand
TACATTTTTATTTCTCCAGGTCTGTGATACTTTTGGTGTGGAACTAATGTTATGTTTTTTATTTCTGACTTAAGTATAAAAAATAAATATTCCAGATTTTGATAAGTATTAAAAATTAAATAATATGATTGTATTTATACTCTGGAATAATTAAAGCCTAGACTATTGATGATAATGGTAGTTGATAATTGCATCATTAGCAGCTTTATAACAATCAGAAAAAAGGTGAGACTTATGCGCGTACTGTGTTTATTAAGAGGTCTTCCTGCATCAGGAAAATCTTCTTGGCTCCGTGAGAATAACCTTGAGGAATATGCTCTTTGTGCGGATAATTTCAGATTAGCCTACAGTTCTCCAATACTCTTGCCTAATGGCGATAGCTGTATTAGTCAGAATAATGATAAAGAGGTCTGGGAGCAGCTTTTTTCCTGTCTTGAGACAAGAATGCAGCAGGGCCAGTTTACTGTGGTGGATGCTACCCATACCGGTAATCATAATTTTCCCGACTACAAGACTCTTGCCGAGAAATACAAATACCGAATCTACTGTGTTGATTTCTCTGATATAAGTTTGGAAGAATGCCTTGTCAGAAACGCCGCGCGAGGATTCAGAAAGGTTCCCGAGAATACTATTATAAGAATGCATAAGAGAATGTTGGCTCAGAAACTCCCAGGTTGGCTCAGTCTGGTCAAAAGAGATGAATTTTATTCGACAGTTTTATATTGTGAGCATGATTTTGACTGTTATGAGAATGTCTTTGTAATCGGTGATATTCATGGCTGCAATACTGTTCTTAAGGAGTTTTTAAGGGACAATGGTAATCTTTCTGAGAAAAACCTTTATGTGTTTTTAGGAGATTATCTTGATAGAGGGAAAGAGAATCTTGAGGTTTTAAATTTCCTGTTATCTGTCATGAACAAAGATAATGTGGTTCTTCTTGAAGGCAATCATGAGAATTCAATCTGGTGTTACCTTTGTAATGAGGCAATCCGGTCCCATTACTTTAAGTATATTACTCTGCCAGAAATTGAGGATAAGATTGACAGAGCGCAGCTAAGGTGCTTTTATCGAAAACTTGCTCAGTGTTACTGTGGCAGTATGACTGTAGGTGGGAGGATACTGCATCTGACCATGTCTCATGGTGGTATTCCCTATACAGGTAGAAATCCTGTTTTTATCAATGCCCAAGATTTTATCAAAGGCGTTGGAAGATATGAAGATTATATGAATGTGGCAAGACAGTGGAACGAGAAAGCTCCAGATAACTGCATTCAGTTTTTCGGACATCGTAATACCGATGCTTCTCCAGTTAAACTCTTTGCTAACGCCTATAATCTCGAGGGGCGGGTTGAACAAGGAGGTTCTCTTAGAGTAGTAAGAATAAACTCTGAGGGAATTTATCCTATGGAGTACAGAAATTCTGTATTTAAAACTGAGGAATATGCAAAAAAAGATGACGGCAGAGCACTTGTGGGAAAAACTATCGATGAGCTTCGCGGATCAAAACTGATTTATGAAAAGACCTTTGGTGATCTGTCTTCATTTAATTTTACGAGAGATGCTTTCAACAACAGTCGCTGGAATAGTCTGACAGTACTTGCCAGGGGTCTTTATATAGATACCAGGGAACTTAGGATTGTGACAAGAGGCTATGACAAGTTCTTCAATATTGACGAGAACCGTATTACCTTTCTTGGTAATCTAAAGGAAAAACTAAAATTTCCTCTTACGGTATACAAGAAGGAAAACGGCTTTCTGATTTTAATCTCTGTGTATAAGGATGAGCTTTTCATAACAACCAAATCCAACCCTGAAGGAAAAATGGCAGAACTTGCCAGGGATCTTGTGGGAAAAATGCTTAGTGAAGAATCAGGTTCGGTGCTTAAGAATTATCTTAGCAGCAACAACTGTACTCTTCTGTGCGAAGGTATAAGCCCAAAAGAAGATCCTCATATTGTTGGCTATGAATCCGATGAGGTAATTATGCTTGATCTTCTGAAAAATGACCTTGTGTATGAAAAAAAGTCTTACTCTGAGCTAAAGCATCTCTCTGAGATAATCGGACTTAAATGTAAGGTTCAGGAACCATTGAGTCTTAAAAATTTTGAGGAGTTTTCCGCCTTTTATAAGAAGTATTCTCAGGATATCTGTAACTCAAAAGATGAAGGTTTTGTTATTGAGGATTCATGTGGCTTTCAGGTAAAACTGAAGACTCCGTATTATTGTTACTGGAAGCAGATGCGTACCTTGGTGGGACTTTTCAGACAAGGGGGAGCTGTAAAAAAATGTCTGCCTAAAGGCGGTGCCGATTTTGGGCGCTGGCTTCATAGTAAAAATCCTGAGGAACTGCCCTCTGATATCATAAGTATCAGAGATATTTATTTGAAGGAAACCGGCAATATACTTTAGTTTGCTTACGTTATTGTGAATATGATCTGTTGCTGAGATGTTTTGATATGTAGTTTGTCGTTCGTGTTATCCGAGACCGTAGTACTAACCTTTTTTTGTAACAACTGACGAGTATCGCGTTTGCAACCTTATTACGATATATCAAAATCTGTTAAAATTGAGACAGTAACAGGAGCAGAAGATGGGCGCGTATTTAAATACAGGTTTTGAAAAATTTAAAATAAGTCAATTCTCAAAAATCTATATTGATAAAACAGAGCTAATCTCTGTTTTGAATGATTATGTAGAAACTGAACAGCGTTTTTCTGTATCAGCCGACCAATACGCTTTGGAAAATCAGTAACCGCAAAGATGCTCTGCGCCTATTATTCAAAAGGAATAGATAGTTCTTTACTTTTTGATAAGCTAAACATATCTCACTACGATTCTTATAAAAAACACTTAAATCAGTACCATACCATCTTTATTAACATGCAGCAGTTTTTAAGCAATGCTGATTTAAATGTCGAAAAGATGTTACAAGACATTGAGT
>CACYBT010000058.1 GCA_902772715.1 uncultured Succinivibrio sp. | reverse complement strand
ATTTTCTAAACTTCCGCCCCATTTATCCTTTCTATGATTAACCTTTTCAGAAAAAAACTGCTGCAGAAGAAACTGATTGGCACCATGAATTTCCACACCATCATTGCCAGCCTTTATGCAAAGTTCTGTAGCCTGTGCAAAGTCCTCAATTATCTTAAGGATCTGCTCCTCTGTTAGCTCTTGAACCTCATCATGCGCACTTGCAGAAAAAGCGCACTCTCCGCTAAGAGAAGGCCGCGCATACTCTCCGCCATGATGAAGCTGCACGATGGATAGGGCCCCTTGTTTTTTTATAATAGCAGCACGCTCGGCAAGCGCCCCAAGATCACTATCATGAATAGCACGAGGCTGACATGGGAAAACCTGACCATTTTTTGTTACTAAAGTGGCACCTTGTATGTAAAGACCTATATGCTCTGCTCTAGTAGACAGAAATTTGGCCTCGCCATCACTGACCGAACCATCCTCATTTGAGGAAAATAATGTCAACGGGGCTACCACAAGTCGACTATTGACTGTAACTCCATTATTAAATGTGTAAGGATTAAAAAGAATTTTGCTATCCATCAAAACACCTAAAATTTACTCGCTTTATTTAAAGAGAAATAAAAGATAGAAATACGAAAAATATATTCCTATCTTTCATTTGATACTATGGAGACCACTTACTGTAAACTTAAAGCATTCTGCTCGCTTAAAATTGCATTAGCCTTATTGTATAGCTCCGATGCTTCATTAAACTTCTTCATGCTTGTTAGAATTGCCCCCATCTTAAGATAAGTATCTGCATTAGGTTCAATATTCAGTATCTTGTTATAATCATTTAGGGCATCAGGAAAAAGACCTGAGCGGAACTCTAAATTAGCCATAGCCTTTAACAGTGCAAGATTGTCCGAAGCAGTAACGTTTTTAGCAGCAAATTTTTTAAGAGATACTAGCACCTCCGGAATTGGAACTTCCCAATTAGCAATGCTTTCAAGGAAAATCTCATCCTGATCTGTCTTCAGAATATTAAGTGTAAGCTCACGAGCCTTGTCTATATTTCCTAATTTTATTAGTTTGTAAATATAGGCGCCGATAAAACGAGGAGTTTTCCTATCGTGTCTTTTCACTTTTTTAAGCACATTATCTAAATCTTCAACGGTATTGGCTTCATTTAATGCCTTTTCATAGGTTCTAACATAGAACTCATGAGCCTCATCATTGCTAATAACCTTGTATTTGAGCAGCTCTTTGGTCATATCTACAAGTTTCTCATAGTCACCTGTAGCCTTATAACATTTTACAAAAAGACTTAGTATATACTGGTTTTTGATGTCATCAGTCACCACATCAAGATACTCTAGAGCGACCTTGGCATTACCAACATCATAATTGAGTTTAGCGCGGACAACATCTGCAGCCAATTTGGCATCCTTGCCGCGATTTTGGATTTCATCCAAAGTCTGTCGTGTATAATCATACTGTCCCACAGCGAAGGCCGACTGTGCCGCAATCAGCAGCGATTTTACAGACATATTCTTGACCGAACTCGAACGCTTTAAGAGATTTAAAGCATCGTCAAACTGCCCCTTGGAAAAATCTATAAAAGCCTTGTCCTGAATTGAAAGTTTTTTCTGTAATGCACGTTTTTTAAAAATATCGCTGATACTTCCAGGAAATGAAAGCAGCTTTTTTACCACAATATACAGAACAAAAAGCAGCAAAACTGTAACAAGATAAATAACAACTGCAGTATTTACTGAGGTTTCAATAATACTGTCTCCGTACACAATATGTACAAAGCCCTGCTTATCAGCAAGCATTGGTCCAAAGAAAATTGCTGCACAGGTAAAAATGATGAAAACAAAAAGTCTAATCATTTGGAACCTTCCTTTGCTGCGTTAGTGCTTTTGTTGTTGGAAGTATTTTCACTTATGTCAGACTTTGGAGTCGCATCTAGTTTCTGCCTTTTGTACAGATGAAATTTTTCTGTAGCAAAAGAGTTAAAGAGCTTAAATGATGACAGATAATTAGGCTTTTTAGACTCAATATCACACTTTAACAACTCATCTAAAACTTCAAGTGTAGATTTTACATTTATGTTTCCAACATCAAAATAGTCATTGATATGTTTAACAATTTCCTGCAGATTATGTCTAAAATCATTCTCATCGCGATTAAAAAGAGCCACCTTTGAAAGCAACAGTTCAGTCTTAATATTCTGCAGAAGAATAGATGATTGCTCTGGAGACAGATACTGATTAACAGCTGCATCACCACGACGTCTAATTTCTACAAACCGAGATGAGAAGTTTTTTAAACTATGCAATACATTGCTTTTCCAATCATCAATATCATCTGTAGACTGATTTCTGCCTGCTTGTAACTCATTACTTTTTCTTAAGTACTCATTTAAAGGCATATCATCCACAGCATTATAAAGACTGTCAATCTTATAGTTGATGCCTCGGATATCAATGTGAGCCACCTTCTTTAAGGCCAAAATATCTTCACTTATGGCCTCACGGATCTGATTTATATTCGGATCATCAATCTTTACTAGGAGTAAATCCGCATTGTTAAGATTGAGAAGAGCAGACTCCATATTATCAGTATAAGAAATGATATTCTGAGCATTATTAACAAGGAAGAAACTCTGGGCTATAAGCCAATCATGCGGATTTCGATCCTCATAATTGTTCAGTCTGATATTTATCTTATCTACAGACTGAAGCATAGCCTCATTCTGAGCCGTAAGCTCACTTTCATGTTTTAACAGAGATTCATTGTATTTCTTTAACTCTTCATTAGCAGCAAGATAAGAAGAGATAATCTCATCTTTACCCTTAATCTTCGAATAAAGTTCATTTATCTTGCCTTCTGTGGATATAACCGTGTTTTTAGCCTGTTCAACACGTGACTGGATCTCAGTTAACTCTCCGAATTTCTGCTTATCAAAATAATAAACTCCATATCCTGAAACAGCAATAACACCAAATAACAGCAGAGTTAATAAATTTACTCTAGTCTTCAAAGACTTAATCTGAGGCAGATAATTATCTTGATAAATAGGAACAACCTGTGAACCGACACTAGTTCTTTTATCATTGTCATAATCATCTAAAGGCTGTACCCTATCCGTAGATTTTACCGTATCGTCATTTGCCTGTTGGGTGGTTATATCCTCGTTTTTACGTAACTCTTCTGCTTGGTCCATGGTTTTGTCCAACTCTTTGTCTAACTGTGCTCTAACATGTTGCTCACTGTCATCAAGCTGAGAATTATCCTTTGAAACCGTTGCAATACTAGAGAGCTCAGAGTGGGGTTTATCCTGAGCCTGTGCTTCACCGCCATCATTGACAGAATTATCAGTAGGAGTAACTCCTATACTCGTTTCCGTATCATGCTTAATTTCTGTTTCAAAGTCCGAGGCAGAGACAAGCGCCTCTTTTTTATCTACATCACTGATAGTTTCCTTGGTTTCAATTACGGGCTCTTTTGCTGTTGGCTGCAAAGAATTTTCTTTAATTTCTAGCCCCTCATTGTTATCACTTTTTTCAACACTGTTTTTTCTGACCGTAGCGGTCTTGTGATTTTTTTTGTCGTTTAAATTCTTACTCATATACAAATATCTCTTTAAAACAGACACATATAAGCATCATACCACGATCAAGAGTGTTTAAATATAATTGCTGTTTTTTTGTTATTAAACATATTGGCTCTGATCACTTTTTTTAAAAATAAATCATAAGAATACGCACATTTACGCACACTTTAGTAAAAAAATTACGAACTTCTAGCCAAATAAAAATCGCAATCTTAACATACCAAGTAGTTACAGGGGAAAATAGGCTACTGTTCACAATCTTATATGAAAATTACGCAATTTGCCCTCAAAATTAAAGCTATTTTCTTCAAGGTGACTTTAGTTACAGTTATGTAGCCAAAGCAAGATTGCCTAGGGCGACCATCTCGCAGGATTTTGACAGTTTATCTCACAAAATTCCCTTATCATATCCATATTAAGAGTCTTCCCAAAGCGGCGGGGACGGATAAAGAGAGGTTTTTGACCTCATAAGAATTCATGAAAAGATCTTTTTAATAGGCAGACTTATCCTCATAATAGGCATTCTTTTCAATAATTGTCCTAACATTCTCACAGCCTTGAAGAAACAATAGCACCTTCTGCATATCTTGCTCATATATTTTATTGAGCTCAACCAACTGTATTCTAGCACAAGTATCTATAATGATTATTTCAAAGACTAGCGTTGAGAATTAAGGACTTTTGAAGATCATTTATAGAATTGTGGTAAACAAACAGCTATGAATAGTAATAAAATTTGATAACTTTTATAAAAAAGTCTTTTGTAGAGGACAAAATGGTGGCCCATCCCCGATTTGAACGGGGGACCAAACGATTATGAGTCGTCTGCTCTGACCAACTGAGCTAATGGGCCACAAGATGAGGTTATTCTACACACTGAATATTTATAAGTCAAGAAAGTAACTTCAATATGAACCAAATAGACACTAGTCACAGCCATATCATTAGTTAATGAGGATAATCTTTTCATATCTTTGATACTTTTTGTAGTCACTTTGGCTTTGTGCATACTCCATATAAGTTCCACATCATGTATGATCCAAGACTTCACCCAGAACAAAAGCTCCTCATGCTTAGGATTTGTTTTCTACAATTTTCTCGCTCAATTTATGTTCTTTGTATTCTCTTTTATATGAGCATTATGGAAATTTAGAAACAAGAGTACAATTTGAGACTCGACTGTGATTAGCAAAAAGCCATAATTTTTCTCATCCTAATTTAGGTTAATTTAAAAGTTTCTGAATGGCTGAATGTTCGGCTAAGGCCTCAAGACTTCCATTGGCAATATCGGTCTTCAGGTACTCTGCTCTCTCGCGGAGCGGCTTTAGTAACACTTCTTTCAATAACACTCCAAAATATGCCAGCCTATCTTTGAAACTTAACTCCCGACCATTATCCATAGTGAGATTTAAATTTGAATTCATAAAGGCATCGACTATTCTCTCATACTCGGTATCCCTGACATGCTCTATAAGATTAGCAGGTGTCAGTTCCGGACTTTCCTCAATCATACGCAGTAACATGTTTAACTGCGTAGTCCCAGGGATTTCAAGATGCTGACAAAGTTCAGCAAATTCTGCAAGATGAAAATCCTCATAAACGGAAGAAACCACAATCGGTTGCTGGATCACAAAAGCCATTAGGCGACGCATTGGTGAATTAAGATCTATCTCATTACTTTCATTACTTTCATTTTTTTCGGTAAATAATGTTAAATCTCGTTCCTTTTTTTCATGAGGCTTCTCAATTTCCTTGTTCACCATGTCATACAACTGATTAGCCGGGATCCCAGAAGCTCCAGACAGCAATTGAATAGACACTGCTCTTAAAGGATCAACTGGAATACGAGAAATCAAGCGTACTGTCTCACCAATAAAAGCTGTCAGTTCATTCGGAGCCTTAAGATTATACTGTTCGGCATTATGCATCACTAAAAATTCAGGATAGCTCATTGCTCCGTCAACATATTTATAAAAAGCCAAAAGCCCCTCTTCACGCACCAGACTATCTGGATCATGCTCCTGTGGCAGAAAGGCAAAATTAATCTTTTTATTGTCTGTAAGAATTGGAGTGATAACTTCTAAGGCATGCCATGCTGCATGTCTGCCAGCACTATCACCGTCATAACAGAATACAATCTTATCCGTATAACGGAACATCATCTTAATCTGTTCTGGTGTTGTAGCAGTACCCAATGAGGCTACAGCAGTAGTACAGCCAGCCTGTCTAACGGCAATCACATCCATATACCCTTCTACCACAATCAGGCGTTCTGGATTATTATTATTGAGCAACAGTGACTCATACAGGCCAAAAAGCTCATTACGCTTATGATATATTGGGGTTTCCTTGGTATTGAGATATTTAGGTTTATCATCACCCATGGTTCTGCCACCAAAGGAGATAATGCGACCTTTTCTGTCAAAAATCGGGATCATTACCCTATTTCGGTACATATCATGAACACCATAGTCGCCTTTAACCAGCATACCAAGATCAATAAGACACTGTTCCTCATTTTTATTTCTGGCAAGATTATCTCTTAAGAAGTTGGGGATCGCCGGAGCATATCCCAATCTTAATTTTGTTATGGTTTCCTCAGATAACTCTCTTTTCTCTTTAAAGTATTCAAGTCCTAAAACTCCCTTTTCCGATCGAAGAACCTTAGAGAAAAGCGAAGCACACCGATCCATAATCTCATAATAGGTTTTAAATCTATCGGCTTCCGACTTAGAATGCAAAGATGAGGTTTCGTACTCAACCTCAAGACCTGCGAATTGAGCCACCTCCTCAACTGCTGAAACAAAATCTAGATTCTTATACTCCATGATAAAGTCAATAACATTACCATGTTTCTTGCAACCAAAACAGTAATACATCTGCCTTGAAATGTTCACATTAAAGGAGGGAGTTTTTTCCTTGTGAAATGGGCAACAGCAAACATAATTTGTCCCCTGTTTCTTCAGGGTAACATAATTGTTGATGAACTGCTCTATAGAAACACTAGGCAGCAATCTGTCAGTGATAAATGTTTTTTTGATATATGGCATGTTCTAACACTCTTTAGGCACTGCCGCTAATTATTTAAGACTCTTTTTGTCACACGAATAAACATTCCTGTTGCTACTTTACACCTTTGTTCAGCAAAGACGCATATGACTATGCTCATAGTATATCTGATGTTTTTTTTCGTACTAAAAAAAAGATAAGACTTTTTTATAAATATCTAAAAACACGCTGTAACATCTTGAACTTAAATAAAAAAATAAATATATGAATATGTTAGAAACATTTTATAGAAGTAACTATAGTGAGGAGAACTCTTTATGAAAAAAAAGCCACACATGAAGCACATTAACTGCGCTAAAGATTATTTTTTTCTAATGAGTACGTGTACAATAATTAAATTATAGCTAAGTAATTCTTTGTTTTACATTCACGTCTTAAGTGTTCGGAGGCGCAATGTCTACATACATAATAGGAGATCTTCACGGTTGCTATGATGAGTTCTCCATGCTGCTACATAAAATTGAATTCGACGGTAACCGCGATGAACTCTTTTTAACAGGAGATCTGATTGGCCGCGGTCCTAAACCTCTAGAAACACTGCAGTTAATTCTCAAGCAGAAACAAGTTTACCCTGATAAAATCCACTGTGTTTTAGGCAATCACGATCTGAATTTTTTGGCGGTAGCTCTGGGTTACCATAGTGCCAGAAAAAAAGATAACCTTGACAGTGTACTACAGGCAAAAAATCTTGATGACATTCTCGATTTTTATTTTCATACCCCATTACTCCACATTGATCATCTAAAGAAACTGGCTGTCTCGCATGCAGGAGTTTATCCACTTTGGGATCTTGAGGAAGCCCAAAAACATGCTGATGTACTAGCAGACGTCTTTAGCAGCACCATTGATAGAAAAATATTTCTAGCCAATATGTATGCCGATCACCCTTGTGCCTACAGTTCAGAACTAAAACCTGATGATTTAAACTACTGGCGTTTTGTAGTGAATGTCTTCACTAGAATGCGACTGTGTGACAAGAAATACAATCTTGACTACGGACATTCTGACATCTCTGCAAAAGATGCAGAGAAATACAAACTCTACCCATGGTTTAAGTTCAATGCCCCTTATTTATTCCGCAAAACCCCATTTACACTGGCTTTCGGTCACTGGGCGGCACTAAATGCTGAATGCAATGTCGAGCAAATCATTGCTCTTGACACCGGATGTGTATGGGGGAATAAACTTACTTGCTACTGTCTTGAAAGTAAAAAGCGGATCAGCGTCAAATCAGGAGTCAAGATCGAGTTCAGTTCGATTAAAGGGTAAAGCGCAGAGGATCCTGATTTTTCAGCGTTTCAAAAAAATACTCTAACCCAAGTTCCTGAGAATAGTGTTTTTCACTTGAGACCACCGTGAATTTATCAGGATCTATAAAAGGAAAATAGGTATCCCCCTCAAAGGCTCGATCCACCCGTGTCAGATGCAGCGTAGAGGTATAAGGCAGGGCCTCACTATAGAGACGGGAACCTCCAATTACCATTAGGATACTGGTAGTGCATTTTTTTAGTGCTTCTTTAAGGTCTGATACCACCTCTAATCCCTCGACCTCATCTTTAAAAGTACTGCTTATCATGATATTTTGGCGTTTAGGTAGAACCCTGCCGATAGATAGAAAGGTATTCTTGCCCATGACCACGCTATAGCCTGAGGTAATGGCTTTAAAATGTTTTAAATCATCACTAAGATGCCAAGGGATCTGACCATTCACCCCGATGACGCCATTTCTCGCCACCGCCACCACCATCTGTATATCAACCATAGTCCATACCTTATACTATTCTAGGCCCGATAAATAAACTCTGGACCTTCCTCGTCATCATCTCTAACCCTATCCTCTTTCTTTTCTACAAGAGGCTCAGTCCAGACAAAGGTGTCAGCATTTTTCTCCTTACCATTTTCAGTCTCAGCACTCTTCATGGTATCCACCATTTCCTGCAGCGCATAAAGAAGCGCATTGACACCGGTTTTCTGAAGTCCGGAGATTAAAAAGGTTTTACTAGGCACCACCTCCAAGGAAGAGGCAATTTTATCAAGGATCTGCTGGGCCTCATCCTCATCGCCCAAATCAACTTTGTTGGCCACCAAGTAGCGAGGCTTCTCATACAGAGAATGAGCATACTCCTTAAGTTCTTTTTCAATAATAAGAGCGTTTTCCACGGGATCAGAGTTGTCTACGGGAAAGACATCCACTAGATGAACTAATACTCTACAACGTTCTAGATGTTTTAAAAATCTGTGACCAAGTCCAGCACCCTCTGAAGCACCTTCAATTAAACCAGGAATATCCTCTATTACAAAGGAACGTCCCTGTGTAGTACGAACTACTCCCAATGACGGCACCAAAGTCGTAAAAGGATAATCGGCAACTTTAGGTTTGGCAGCTGAAACGGATCGCACAAAAGTAGATTTACCGGCATTTGGTAAACCAACAAGACCAACATCTGACACCAAAAGCATTTCCAGTTTCAACTGCCTAGACTCACCCTTAGTCCCATTGGTCTTTTGTCTTGGAGCCTGATTAGTAGCGGATTTGAAATGAGTATTTCCAAAACCATGCCGCCCGCCACGAGCAACGCACAGACGCTCCTTAGGCTTATTCAAATCCCCTATAACCTCACCTGAATACAGATCAGTGATCCTTGTTCCCACAGGAACCTGCAGAATGAGATCGGCACCTTTGGCACCGGTACAGTCAGCAGTACCACCGTTTTTCCCGCGCTCTGCTGCGTAATGCTTTGTGAATCTATAATCGACTAGAGTATTGAGATCCTCACTAGCCACTAGGTATACATTGCCACCGTCACCACCATCACCGCCATCAGGTCCGCCTCGCGGTATATATTTTTCACGTCTGAAACTGATAATACCGTTACCACCATCTCCAGCCTCTACACGAACTACCGCCTCATCCACAAACTTCATTCAAGTAACTCCAGGTAAGTAAAAGTTTTTTTCTATATACAAATACCCATAGACTAAAAAGGCCCGCATCCGCGAGCCTCTAAACAAACAATGTATCCTTGTTACTGCTGAGTTTCAACAATCTCAACAAATTTACGACCTTTAGGGCCGCGAGTAACAAAAGAAACCTTGCCACTAGACTTAGCAAAGAGAGTATCATCTCTGCCAATGCCTACATTGGCTCCAGCATGAAAATGAGTACCACGCTGACGAACAATGATACTACCTGCTGAAACAACTTCACCAGCATAAGCCTTAACGCCTAAACGCTGGGATTGTGAATCACGACCGTTACGGGATGAACCACCGGCTTTCTTGTGTGCCATTTTAGTTTTCTCCTTTATTACTGATGAATACCAGTAATCGTTAAATCAGTATACCACTGACGGTGACCGGTAACCTTCTGGTGATGTTTACGACGACGGAATTTTACAATTTTGATCTTCTCGCCGCCATGTGCACCTAATACCTTTGCAGTAACCTTTGCACCTTCAATATAAGGGGTACCAACTTTAATATTAGTACCATCAGAAATTAAAAGAACATCCTTAATTTCGAATTCGCTGCCAGCCTCAGTTTCCATAAGATCAACGCTGATAACATCACCTTCAGAAACTTTATACTGTTTGCCGCCGCAAAAAACAACTGCGTACATGCTTCAAAACTCCAGGGAAATACAGGGACTAAAACCTGTTACCAAAAGAAAATTTGCCCTACAGGGCGATAATGGGTCATTATTTTACAAGCAAATAACAAACATTGCAAGATAAATATAAAAAAAGCACAAATATCCTACTACACAAAAATCCTGCTAAGTTAAGTATAGTAATCCTTCTACAAAGCGCCACATTTCGTAGCGAATCTCCAAGATTATGCTTCAAGTCTGTGATTTTAATGCTTATCTCTTATTTTTTCAAGATTTATATAATGAATGGCTTTGCGTATAATGCTACAATACACAAAAAATTTAACTGTAAGAATATTCATGGATAAACTAGAAACATTATTGAATCATCATCTTAATCAGGTGGAGGAGTGCTTGCGTTCTTCTCTTTCTGGTTCCGTGTACGAGAATTCTGTCAACGAAATGTGCTTACGTATCGTCAGCTCAGGAGGAAAAAGGATTAGACCTAAGATTGCCATACTTGTGTGGTATGCTCTTCATGGCACGGAACCTGAGTCAAGACTTATCCATTTTGCCTCTGCAGCTGAGATTCTGCATACCGCTACTTTAGTTCACGATGATGTTATTGATAAAGCCACAGTACGACGCGGTGTGAAAACTCTCAATGAAACAGAAGGCAATCACCTTGCAGTTTTAGCAGGAGATTATCTTTTCACTAAATGTTTTATGTTCATAAATGAGGTGAATGAAAAGGAATTGGCTCAACTTATGAACAAGACCCTCGCTTCTCTAGTTACGGGTGAAATCAATCAGCTGCAGAATAAAGACAATCTTGATATCACCCTTGAGGACTATCTAAATACCGTTTACTGCAAAACCGGTGCACTCTTTGAACTGACAAGTGCAGGTACAGCGATTGTCGCCAAACAGTCTCAGCAGACAGTGGATATGTTAAGAGAGTACGGCAAACAGCTTGGCATCGCCTTCCAGGTTACTGATGATATGCTTGACTACACTGCAAACAGTAAAACACTAGGCAAAAATATCGGTGAGGATCTTGAAGATGGCAGAATTACCATGCCACTTATCTTCGCACTCAAAAAATGTCCCCAAGATGAACACGCAATCCTAAAAAATGCAATTTTAAATAATAATCTGCCTCAGGTTCTTAAGTTCATCGAAAAAACGGCTGCTATTGAAGAGTGCACAAAATTTGCACTTGAGGCAGCCAACAGAGCCAAAGACAGTCTAACTGCACTGTCACCAAGTTGCTATAAGGATGCCCTCATAGATTTGGCTTTTAAAGCCTGCAACCGCAGTTACTAGAGCTTTAACCGCCATTCATGAGCATCTAGTTATACATAGAATATCGTATTAGGCAGAATAGGCCCTTCTTTATCCTACATAATGCCAGCACGCATCAGGTCGTGAAAGTTAAAGGCTCCAATTGGATGATTTTCATCATCGGTTACCACCATAGAATTGATTTTAAGACTATGCATGATGGCAAGAGCCTCTGCTGCTAGCATTTCTGCTCTTACAATTCCTTTGACATTTTTACTCATGAGTTTTGCAATAGGATCACTGATAGTAGCTCCTTTTTCAAGCGATCTACGTAAATCACCATCAGTATAAACTCCTACAAGTTCATTGCTGTCATTGACGATGCAGATGAATCCTAAAGATTTTTTTGTCATTTCAAAAAGAGCATCCCTAAGTGTAACATTCTCCAGCACCTTAGGAATTTCCTCATCTTTATGCATAATATCCTGACAGTGCACTAAAAGTCGGCGGCCCAAAGCCCCACCAGGATGGCTTAAGGCAAAATCCTTTTCAGTAAAGCCGTGAGCCACAATTAAGGCTACCGCCAGCGCATCACCAATCACAAGCTCACAGGTTGACGAAGACGTAGGAGCAAGATTAAGAGGGCATGCCTCATGTGCCACATGGGCACTAATACTCACATTAGCGGCTTTGGCAAGGCTTGAGTTAACATCTCCTACAATGGCGATAAGCGGGATCTGGCGTCTTTTTAAAATCGGAATGAGCACCTTTAACTCATCACCTTCTCCTGAATTAGAAATAGCAATAACGCTATCATTTGGTCCAATCATTCCCAAGTCACCGTGGGCGGCTTCTCCTGCCTGAATAAAAAAAGATTGGGTTCCGGTACTGGCTAAAGTTGAAGCAATCTTAGTAGCAACATGTCCCGATTTGCCAACTCCCGTTAAAATCACCTT
>CACYBT010000057.1 GCA_902772715.1 uncultured Succinivibrio sp. | reverse complement strand
TTCTCCTAGAGATTGTGTAAGACATAGTTCACTATGCAACGATCTGTGAAGCAGGAATCCCACGACTTTAGTCGTGGGAGTGTCAAAAAAGTGATCAATTCTAAGCCTCTTCATAGATATACTTGAATGTGATACAGATAGCACCATTTTTAAGTCTATTTCCCACGCCGCAGTGCCTCAGGATGCTCCATGGCAGCCATTATATATTCTGTAGGTTTATACAGTTTCTCGCTTATTACTTTTTCTATTTTTTTTTGAAGAGTTTGCTTCAAATGTAAATTTATAACTAATGCGCACGCGAATCCCCGCGGTTTTAACCATGAGGATGATAGCCCGTATTATCTTTTTGTCTGTGTGGATAAATTTTAGTTACATCTACAAGTATAAAAAAATATTTTAATGAAAATAAAGAGTATAACCAAGAGTGATCACTAATTTTTTCAATGTTAATTCCTTCTTATAGCACCGATTATTTAAACCTAGAGTGATCATTAATAAAATTTTTTGTATTTTTTGCATAGAGAATACATAATCATGGCTTCTTTTATGTTAGAATTACTGCGTTTTCAACTGAGTTTGTGATCGGTCTGAAAATTTTCGTTATTATTCACAAAATGGAGCATATATATGTTAACAGTAGAAGAAAAAGCAAAAATCGTTGCTGAGTTTGGTCGTAACCCACAGGATACAGGATATCCAGAAGTTCAAATCGCATTATTAACTGCAAGAATTGCTGATCTGCAGCCACATTTTGAAGTTCACAAGAAGGATCATCACAGTCGTCGTGGTTTACTGCGTTTAGTTGCTCAGCGTCGTAAGATGCTTGACTACTTGAAGACTTCCGATCATGCACGTTATGTAGCAATTGTAGAGAAGTTAAAGCTCCGTCGCTAGTATTAAAGCGAATGGATAGGGCGGCCGCGTGCCGCCCATGTTGTATAAGTACCCACGAAAAAGAGGCATATTAGAGTGGGTATTGCGGTATATTGCGGAGATTTTAATAGATGAATTTAAATCCGATAGTACGTTCCTTCAAATACGGACGTCATACAATAACTTTAGAAACCGGTGCCATCGGCCGCCAGACTGATTCTGCAGTCATGGCCTCCATGGATGATACCACCGTCTTTGCCACCGTTGTGTGTAATCGTAAAGAAGAGGTAGAAGGCAGAGTTTTTTTCCCATTGACAGTCAATTATCAGGAACGTTCTTACGCCGCAGGCAAGATTCCAGTAAGTTTTTTCCGTCGTGAGGGTAGAGCAACAGAAGGTGAGACCTTAATTTCACGTCTTATTGACAGACCTTTGCGCCCTCTGTTTCCAGATGGTTTCGTCAACGAAGTGCAGGTTGTGGTGACAGTAATGTCAGCCAATCCTGAGATCCCAACAGATATTATCTCCATTATTGCCGCCTCGGCTGCACTGGCTTCATCAGGCTTGCCTTGGAATGGGCCATTAGGAGCCGCACGTGTGGGCTATATCAATGGTCAGTATGTGTTAAACCCATTGAGCTCAGAAAGCAAGTATTCTGATCTTGATCTGGTGGTGGCCGGCTCAAAGAAGGCTGTGGTTATGGTTGAATCTGAGGCTAACTGTCTGCCAGAGTCCGTCATGCTGGGTGCAGTGATGTTCGGTCACGAAGAGCAGCAGAAGGTCATAGACGAGATTGCCGAGTTTGCCAAAGAAGTTAACCGTCCACAATGGGATTGGGTTAAACCACAGGAAAATGTGGCTCTTATTGATGCAATTAAGGCTGAGGCCTATGAGGCTATCGGTGATGCCTTCAGAATTGTGGATAAACTTGAGCGTCAGGACAGACTTGCTACTATTCAAAAAGAAGTTACTGAAAAACTCAAGAATGAGCACGAAGAGTGGGCCGAGGCTGATAACGAGTTTGCCAAAATCTTTTTCGATATAGAGCGTAATATCGTACGTGAGCGTATTTTAAGTGGTGAGAATCGTATTGATGGTCGTACTTTGCGTATGATTAGACCTATTACCATTGCTACCGGTATTCTTCCACGTGTTCATGGCTCTGCTTTGTTCACCCGTGGTGAAACTCAGTCTATAGGTACCTGTACCTTAGGTTCAGAGCGCGATGCCCAGACTTTTGAAGATATGACTGGCACCCGTTGTGACAGATTTATTTTGCACTATAATTTCCCTCCATACTGCGTAGGAGAGATTGGTCTAATTGGCTCTCCAAAACGCCGTGAAATTGGTCATGGACGTCTGGCTAAGCGTGCTCTTAAGGCTGTGCTCCCAGATATGGAAAATTTCCCATATTCAATTCGTGTGGTTTCTGAAATTACTGAGTCTAATGGTTCTTCATCCATGGCTTCTGTTTGTTCTGGGTGTTTGTCCCTGATGGATGCAGGTGTTCCTATCAAGGCACCGGTTGCCGGTATTGCCATGGGCCTTGTTAAGGAAGATGACCGTGTGGCTATTCTGACTGATATTATGGGCGATGAGGATCATCTGGGAGATATGGACTTTAAGGTAGCCGGTACCCGTGAGGGCGTTACCGCTCTGCAGATGGATATCAAGACTGATGGCATTACCCGTGAGATTATGCAGAACGCCTTAACTGATGCTCATGCCGCTAGAATTCATCTATTGAATATCATGCAGAAGGCTATTGCCGAGCCACGTAAGGAACTCTCTCCTTATGCTCCACGTGTTGTAACCATCAAGGTTCCAGTCAGCAAGGTCAAGGAAGTTATCGGAAAGGGTGGCTTCAATGTGCGTTCTATTCAGACTGACACTAATTCTCAGATCGATATTGAAGATGATGGTACCGTCAAGATTTCCGCTTCTTCTTTAGCCTCTGCAGATGCAGCTATTAAGCGTATAAATGATCTTTTGGTAGAGGTTGAAGTAGGTAAGGATTATGACGGAAAGGTTGTCAGAATCACGGACTTTGGCGCCTTTGTCAATATTCTGCCTGGTCGTGACGGTCTTGTTCATATTTCTCAGATCACTTCAAATCGTGTTGAGAATGTTAATGATTACCTGTGTGTCGGAGATGAAGTCAGAGTGCGTGTCCTCGATATTGACAACACCGGCCGTATCCGTCTTTCCATTAAGGCACTTACTGAAGAGGAAGGACTTGACTTGGATGTTGGCGATGAAGATGCAGCACAGAGTGAGGCTAAGTCTTATGAAAATGACGATGTACCTCCAGCCAACTATGATGAGCCTGGTGAAGATGAGCAGGTGCGTCCTGTTTATGTACAGGCTTCATCTGATGAGACTGCAAACACAAAAGATGAAAATAATGCCTAAGGCATTATAGGTTTTTGATAAAGGCTCGAGTTCGGGCCTTTTTTTTGGTAAAAAAAATGGATAACAACAGTTCTCGAGAGCAATTTGCCTCACGCTTGGGGTTTTTACTGATAACGGCAGGCTGTGCCATTGGTCTTGGCAATGTATGGAGATTTCCTTATATTGCCGGACAGTACGGGGGTGCGGTGTTTGTAATTATTTACATTGCTTTTCTTATCCTGCTGGGATTCCCCCTACTTACTATTGAACTTGCTGTAGGTCGCGCCTCAAGGCGTTCCGTGGGACTATCCTTTGAAACACTCACTCCCAACACCAAATGGTACTATGGCAAGTATCTCATGATCGCCGGCAATTACATTCTGATGTCCTTTTACACCATGGTCACCGGCTGGATACTGTACTATACCATTAAAATGCTGAAGGGGGATTTTACACTTGCTCCTATGAGTCAGGCTGATTCAGGAGGCATTTTCGGCACCATGCTCGGTGATCCTCTCACTCAGATAGTCTGTACACTGGTGGTGACTGTAGGTGCTTTTTCTGTCTGTGCTTTTGGACTTCAAGAGGGAGTTGAGAAAATCACCAAGCCTCTTATGGTTCTGCTTTTTTTGCTCATCATCTTTTTGTCTGTCCGTTCTTTCTTTCTGCCTGGCTTTGCTGAAGGTATGCGCTTTTACCTGATGCCGGATTTTTCCAAGATCACCTTTAATAATCTTTTTGAAGTGCTGTATGCCGCATTGGGACAGGCTTTTTTTACTCTGGGGCTGGGCGTGGGTTCAATCCAGATTTTTGGTTCGTATATGAGTTCGCAAAAATCCATAACTTATGAAGCCTCGGTAATCACACTGCTTGATTCTATAGTGGCAATTTTGGCTGGTATCGTTATTTTTCCAGCCTGCTTCAGTTATGCTGTAGAACCAGGTCAGGGACCGGGACTTATCTTTGTAACCCTTGTTTCTGTATTCTCCAATATGGTGGGCGGACAGCTGTGGGGAGCACTTTTCTTTATGTTTATGCTCTTTGCTGCCATTTCGACACTGATTGCGGTGTTTGAGAATATTGTGGGAATAAGTACCGATATTCTGAAAATCAGCCGCAAAAAGGCCGTAGTGTTTAACTGTGTCGCTATTTTGCTGTTAGGTCTGCCGGTGATCCTAGGATTTAATGTCCTGTCCTTCATAACACCATTAGGCGAGGGGACAGTTATCCTTGACCTATACGACTTTATTCTGTCGCAGAATATTCTCCAAATTGGTGCAATCATCTATGTTTTTTATGTAACGTGGAAATATGGATGGGGATTTGATAAATATTTAGCAGAGGCTAATCTTGGCTCCGGTTTTAAAATGACGCGCAAATTTCAGTTTTACTTCAAATATGTGCTGCCACTAATCATAGTGTTACTTTTAATACAGGGCTATATTGGTATATTCGGTAAATAAATATAACTAGAGATCTTTACATTTATGGAAACAAATAATTCAAGAGAAATTTTCAAAACCCGTCTGGGTTTTCTCTTAATTGCAGCAGGTTGCGCTGTCGGTATCGGAAACGTCTGGCGTTTTCCTTATATCGTAGGTCAGTATGGTGGCGCTTATTTTGTACTTTTGTATATCTTTTTTCTTCTGGCGGTAGGTATCCCGCTTTTAACGGTTGAACTTGCCTTAGGACGTGCTTCACGTAGCTCGATTGCTAGGTGCTATGAAAACCTTGAGGAAAAAGGGGCCTTATGGCATCACAACAAATGGTGGCAATTCTCAGGTAACTATATTCTGATGGCCTTCTATGTGGTTGTCGCCGGCTGGTTTTTGTATTATTTTCTTGCTTTTGCCGGAGGAGATATCCCAAAGCAGATTAATCGCGATGATGCCGGAGCAAATTTTGGTGCTCTTTTAGGCGAGCCTGATACTATGTTCTACTGTGTGCTTGCCACTGTGGCCATCTCTTTTGCAATTGTAGCCTTAGGTGTGGTCAAGGGTGTAGAACGTTTCACCAAGCCGCTTATGGTGATACTGACATTGTTGCTGCTCTTTATGGCTGTACGTTCCTGTACCCTGGATGGCTTTAGTGAAGGTGTTTCCTTCTATTTGTCTCCTGATTTTTCTGAACTTGAGGATAATCTAGGTGAGGCTATCTGGGCAGCCATGGGCCAGGCCTTTTTTACTCTGTCCGTTGGTTTTGGTGCCATTGCTATCTTCGGCAGCTATATGTCCAATCGCCACCGTATTCTAAATGAGGCGATTTTCATTGCCTCCTTTGATACCATTGTTGCTTTACTATCAGGTTTTGTCATTTTTCCAGCCTGCTTTACCTATGGTATTAATCCTGATGCAGGTCCTAATCTGTTGTTTATTACCATGGCGGTAGTATTCTCTAATATGTCCTTTGGCAATTTCTGGGGAGCAATGTTCTTTCTCTTTATGCTTATTGCCGCACTATCTACCATGATTGCCGTCTTTGAGAATATGATTGCCGGATGTATGGAGCTCTTTAAATGGACTCGTGTTAAGGCTGTGGTTATAAATTTCTTTTTTGTCATTGCCCTGTCATTGCTGCCAATGTTAGGTTTCAATGTCTTATCCTTTGTCCATATCATCGGTTCTAATACAGGTATTTTGGATTTCTTTGATTTTTTGGTTTCCAACAATATTCTTCCTATTGGCTCTGTGGTATTTGTGCTTTTTGTATGCGCCAAAAACGGTATGCGCTGGGAACGTTTTATTGAAGAGTGTAATATTGGGCAGGGATTTACCATGCCAAAGGCTTTGTTATTCTATTTCAAATATATTCTGACCACCCTGATTGTGGTTGTTCTTGCAGTAGGCTACTTTAAAATTTTTGGCAGAGCATAGTTTTTTATTTAGGATTTAATTATGAGTGATAGCAGAGAACAGTTTAAATCAAGACTAGGATTTATTCTGATTGCCGCAGGATGTGCGGTGGGTATCGGTAATGTGTGGAGATTCCCTTATATTACTGGACAATATGGTGGTGCAATTTTTGTGCTGATTTACATTGCTTTTCTTTTGGCTATGGGAATTCCGCTTCTGACTGTGGAACTGGCTATTGGTCGTGCATCTAAGGCTTCCATTGCTATGTGCTACGATAATCTTGAGGCTCCGAACAGTAAATGGCATTACAATAAATGGTGGCAACTTGCTGGTAACTATATTTTGCTGTCCTTCTACGGTATTATTACCGGCTGGATGCTGTACTATTTTCTGCGTTTTGCCTTTGGTACTGTGCCTCACAATCTGCCTAAGGAAGAGGCTATTGCCACCTTTACTGGTATTTTGTCCGATCCCGTCATTCTGTTTACATGTATGGCAACTGTAGTTGTTGTTTCCTGTATGATTGTGGCCATGGGACTGGTAAAGGGAGTAGAACGTTATACCAAGCCTCTCATGATTCTGCTGATTGTTCTTTTGATATTTATGGCAATACGTTCCTGCACTATGTCAGGATTTGCTGACGGTATTTCCTTCTATTTAAAACCAGATTTATCGAAGTTAGAGAATCATCTTGGAGAGGCAATTTGGGCGGCTATGGGACAGGCATTTTTTACCTTGTCTACCGGTATGGGAGGTATCGCCATTTTTGGCTCCTACATGTCCGATCACCATCGCCTTTTGAATGAGGCTTGGTTTATTGCCTTTTTGGATACTGCAATTGCGTTACTTGCAGGTTTTGTGATTTTCCCTGCCTGCTTTACCTATGGTATCAATCCTGATGCCGGTCCAAATCTGCTGTTTGTGTCCATGACCTCAGTATTCTCGAATATGACTTTAGGCAGTGTCTGGGGAACATTGTTTTTCCTCTTTATGCTTATTGCAGCCGTTTCAACCTTAATTGCCGTGTTTGAAAATATCATTGCCGCCAACCTTGAAATGTTCAGCATCACACGTAAAAAGGCGGTACTTGTCAATTGCCTTATTATTTTGGTTGCATCGGTACTCCCAGTTTTAGGCTTTAACATCCTTTCCAATGTGTCTATTTTGGGGCATGGTACGGGTATTACTGATTTTTTTGACTTCCTTGTTTCCAACAATATTTTACCTATCGGTTCTCTGGTGTTTGTACTTTTTGTAACCTCAAAGAGTGGTATGAAATGGGAGCGATATATTGAAGAGTGCAACAAGGGTATAGGATTTAGAGTTTCCTATAAGCTTTATACCTATTACCGCTACATTCTAGCAAGTGCTATTGCCGTGATCCTTGTCATCGGTTACTTGCAGGTTTTCAACATTGACCTCTTCTAAGCAATTTTTCCCTCATTTTATATGAGGGAATTATTTTTAAGCTGCCTCTTAATAAATATTCAACAATCTGTTCTGAATAACCAATTAGCTAAAAACTCCTTAAAAAATCATTATAAAACTGTATAATATCTGTGTTTTATATGATTAACTGATTATTTTTACAGACTATGAAAGTATCAAAATTCTTTAAATATCTATTATTAAGCGTCTCATTGGTATTTATTGCTCAGAATATTGGTGGAGCCTATGCTGCCTCTTCTGAGGTCAAGGCTCAGCAGCATAAGACTTCAAAAAAAGTAAATGACAAGCGGAAAAATACCAGCAAGAATAATAAAAACTCAAACAGCAAGAAAAGCAGCAAGAACAAGAAAAGCAGCAAGAACAAGAAAAACAGCAAGCCAGGTAGCAGTAATGGCAGAGCCAAAAATAGTAATACAACTAGTTACAAGCCTTCCACTAATGAGAGCAGACCTTCATATGTCAGCAGCAGTTCGATTGATTTGGCTGCCACCAATCCACTGTATCCAACCACTCCTAAGCTTGTAAACCAGCGCAAGTATTTTTTGGATGCCGAGAGGGCTATTAAGTCTGGAGATCATGCTACTGCTTTGCGTTTAAGAAATGATCAGCTGTCTGACTATCCACTGTCCATCTGGATTGATTATTGGGATCTGGCACTTGATCCAAGTCCAAATAAATTCAGTAGGGTAGAGGATTTTATAAGAAACTCCAACCATCATGAACTAGTTTCTCTTTTAAAGAAGGTGTATGTGGATGTGATGGCTCAGGCTGGACGTTATAAAGATGTTTTAAGTCTGATGGATAACACCAAGCCTTATGACGAGGCTCTTGATTTAAAGGAGTCCGAGAAAGCCTACCTGTGTCGCTTTTATGAGGCTTCATGGCATTTAAACAAGGCAGATGCTTCAGCGTCCGCCTTTGCTGACAGAATGTTCAAGCAGTTAAAACCTTATCCTTCTGGGTGCTCTGGGTTAATCTACATGTGGGGACAGCATGGTTATCTCAATGACAATACACGGCTTTCAAAGTTTGAAGATGCCTTTATAAATCGTAACTATGGGACAACCGCCAGGAGTCTTGCCGCTAATCTGCAGACTTCTAAGTATGCCTCTACTGTCGAAAAGGCCATGAGGTATTACGATAAATATACAGATGTCCTTGAGATGGATACCGCAGGACAGGATGCGCATCGAGCTGCGATAATTGTTTTTAAACGCTTTGCTAGACTTAACCCGCGTGAGGCAAAATCACAGTTGGAGTCTTTTTATTCGAGATTTAAACCGACTTCTACTGAAAAGAACGATATTATCAAGGTGTTATCCTATGCCTTTTTAAACAGTCGCATATCAGCCTCAGAACTAGATTGGGTAGACAAGAATCTTCCGGCTACAGAACTTACCGAAGATATCAAACTGCTAAGAATGCGTAAGGCTGTGTGGTATGCACAGTGGCTTGCTGTCTACAATCTCTATGATGAATTATCCGAATATGATAAAAGGGAAATCAACTGGAGATACTGGAAAGCCCGGGCAACCATTGAACTTGGCCAAAAGTCCGAAGGGATAAGGCTGATGTCTGAAGTGGCAAAGGATAGGAGTTTCTTTGGTTTTCTTGCAGCCTCAGAGTTAGGTCAAGATCTTCCCTTCAACCATGAACGTATTTCCCAAACTGCTAAATGGCCACAAACTGTTAAAAACAATGCTGCAGCTATTCGTTTCTTTGAGTTTAGAAATCTGAATAACAGTAATGCTAATGTAGAGTGGAGAGAGATTGCCAAGTATTCCTCAACTGATGAGGCTATGGTTATGGCACAGTGGGCTTTGGATACCGGTAATATTAATTATGCCATAAGTTTCGTGGTCGCAAGTAAGCGCTGGGATGCTCTTGACTACAGATTTCCAACCGCCTATCTTGATTTATACAGGAAATATTCAAACTTAACTGATGTCCCTTTATCGTTCCTCTATGGAATTTCACGTCAGGAGAGTATGTTAAATCCTGTTATCAAATCTCCGGTGGGTGCAGTTGGGTTGATGCAGTTGATGCCAGAAACAGCCAGACTTGTTTCTCGCAAGAATTCATGGGCCTATGATGGTACTGCCGATCTGGTGGTGCCCGAAAATAACATCCGTTTAGGCTCAGCCTATCTTAGAGATATGCTTAATCGCTTTGACAATAATCGTATCCTAGCTGCCGCCGCCTACAATGCAGGGCCTAATCGTATAAATTACTGGAAATCACAAGATGGAATGAAACGTGATACCGCTATGTTTGTGGAAAATATTCCTTTTAAGGAAACTCGCTTATATGTGCAGAATGTACTTTTGTACGATGTTATTTATCATAAACTATTAACTGGCAAGACTTCCTCATTTTTAAAATCACATGAGAGGAAGTACATTTATTAGTTTAATGTTAAAATTTCTGTGAATGGTAACAGATTGTTTCTTCTTAGCAAAATATTACTTTACAAATAAATTTTTTTTGATATCATTACTGTCGTGCCCAGGTGGTGAAATTGGTAGACACGCTACTTTGAGGGGGTAGTTCTTCCGGGAGTACGAGTTCAAGTCTCGTCCTGGGCACCA
>CACYBT010000056.1 GCA_902772715.1 uncultured Succinivibrio sp. | reverse complement strand
TGTAAATAAAACAGGTGTAAAGAGTAGCGCTTTAGAAATTGTGAAGGCATTTACTGAAAATAAGATTGGCGCTTTTTCAAAGCAGGAAGCTTTAGTCTCATGCCCTAGTTTAGGAAGATCATCAGTTGAATCTGCGTTAAAAAAACTTGTCGAAAATGGATTTATAACAAAACTAGGACAAGGCAAAAATACAAAATATGTAAAAAAAGATGCAATCAACTAACTTGTAGATAAATGTAGAGTCGGCAATTATCATATTGAATTTATTAATATTTATTTTTAATAAATCACAGACAACGCAGCATCTAAAAAGGCAACCTGTTGGTTGCTTTTTAACCTCTCCTTTTTCTGTTTTTTCACTATTTTTTTTTCAACTCAATGACTACTCGAATAATTTATTATTATTCGTCAGCAAAAATGTATTTATTTAATATTATCCGTCTGTAAAATTGTAATTCTTTATTATTATTCATCAGAAAAGATGTAATTCTTTTTTTATTATTCGTCAGAAAAAGTGTATTATTATAAATAGAGGGAGGATAACAATGGAAAGACTAGCCTATAAAAAATTACTCGAATGGAAAAATAACAAATACCGGAAACCTCTTATACTTAATGGCGCAAGACAGGTTGGAAAAACATGGCTCCTAAAAGAGTTTGGAGAAAATGAGTATGACTCTGTAGCATATATAAACTGCGATGAAACAAAAGATCTGCAAGCGGTTTTCAGTGACTTTAATACAGATAGACTAATACGGGCATTTTCAGCTATCTCAGGCGTCGCTATAAAACCGGAAAAAACACTTATTATTTTAGATGAAATCCAAATCATTCCTATAGGATTAACAGCGCTAAAGTATTTCTGTGAAAATGCCCCTAAATACCACATAGCAGCGGCAGGTAGTCTTCTTGGCATAGGATTGCACGAAGGAACAGGTTTTCCCGTAGGAAAAGTAGATAAGATAAATCTTTATCCTTTATGCTTTAAAGAGTTTTTATTAGCCTTAAAAAAACAACAAATTACTAGCGCCATTCAGTCTCATAGATGGAATGAACAGTCTGCATTATCTTATGTATTTATTGATCTGCTAAGACAGTACTATTATGTAGGAGGAATGCCTGCAGTTGTAAAAGCATATGCCACTAACAACGATATATTCGAGGTTAGAAAAATTCAAAAACAGATTTTATCGGATTATAGACTAGACTTTTCCAAACATGTTCCGAAAGATATTCTCCCCAAAGTCAACATGGTTTTGGATTCTATCCCAGCTCAGCTTGCAAAAGAAAATAAAAAATTTATTTACAGTAAAATAAAAAAAGGGGCCAGAGCCAAGGAATTTGAAAATGCCATTCAATGGCTTATCGATGCAGGTCTAGTATACAAAGTACTACGAGTTTCAAAAGTTGAAAAACCCCTGAAATTTTATGAAGATTTTGATTCTTTCAAGCTTTTTACCCTAGATTTAGGATTGCTTGGAGCAATAACTGAAGTAGATGCCAAGGATATTCTCGTAAATAATAGTGCATTTACTGAATACAAAGGAGCCTTTACCGAGCAGTATGTATTCCAGGAATTACAAGTCTTAGAAAAAAAAGTTTACTATTACTCCAAAGAACACTCAGAGCTTGAACTTGATTTTGTAATACAAAACTATAATGTTTATCCAATAGAGGTTAAGGCTGAAGTGAACTTAAAATCCAAGAGTCTTCGCACAATTTACTCTGAAAATAATAATCTAAAACCTGTCAGATTTTCTATGGCAGATTACAAAGAACAGGATTGGATGCTTAATGTTCCTTTATATCTCGCTGCAGAATGGATTGAACACGCAGAATAAAGTTTTAGTGAACAAGTCTTTCTTAACCAGCCTTAAAAAGACTACATTACCAAAATTCAAAGATGAGAATACTGGTGATACACAGAAACGGATTTAAGAGCATGTATGAGGCGCCTTTTGAAGAAAATGATGCCTGTTGTTCATAGCTAAAGACATATTGTCATATATGGAGGAATACAGAGAATGTCATCTTTTATACTCAGATTCTTAGGATGTATGATATAGCATTCACCGATCCTTTTGCTATATTTTTCCTTAAAACGAGAAAGCGACTTAGTAGTATATCTTTTTTTTTATTTAACTTCTATAGGAAATGTCTTGTATGTCAGCTTACTATTATTGGAAATAAGGAAATCTATCTCTATATCGTTTCTGTGTTTTTCTTCACTATATCTTGTATAGAAAAAGAGTTTATGGCCTTTTGCAGTTAACATTTGGGCAATCATATTCTCGTATAGCATTCCTTCATTTAAGGATAGTTTATCCATCAGTATCTGTTTGTAGACTTCATTTTCCAATATTTCGTTTTCATTAAACGCATGGGAAACTAATAGTCCGGTGTCACTCATATAGCACTTAAGATAAGTTTCAGAGGCATTTAAAGATGGCGCTATATTAGGATCATCAGTCCTTCTACATTCATTAACAATCATACTGTCTGTAAGCCAAAAAAAAGTTTCAGCATATTGTTCTGCAAAGGTTCCTTCAATAACATTGCTGAAAACAACTCTCTTTTCATGTTTTGATAAAAGTGCCGGCAGCATATCATATATGGAAATAACTCTAGATCTGTACATAGCCTTGATCTTCATTATGTCCTCACGATATAGATTAAGTATATTTCGCTTAACTCGGTCAACCTCACCAAAATTTTTATTTGAATCTATATAGGTCATAACTGCCTGAGGCATACCACCCACCAGCATATATTCACGAAATAACTGCATTGCCTTTTCATGAATTAATTTCTCTAAAGGAACTTTCTTCTCAAAACAATCTTTGATATAGAAAACAATAGGCTTATTTCCAAGTGCAATACAGAATTCTTCAAAATCCATTGGATACATTTTTAATGCACGTTCTTCTGATGGAATAACGATATCCTTAATATTTTCTCTGATAGAAATAAGAGAACCAGTTTCTATGTAATCATATCTTCCATCTGCTACAAGATACTTAATCATTTCTCTTGCAGTTGGGAATCGTTGAACCTCATCAAAAATAATCAGACTTTTTCTCTCTTTAAGTTCTACTCCATATACATTTTGAAGCATCATAAATAAAGTGTTTAGATCATTATTAAACCTTACAAAGTATTGTTTGATTTCATCGGATGTTCTCGCAAAATCAATCAAAAGAGAACAATCATATTCTTTTTTTGCAAATTCCTGAACTATAGTTGATTTACCGACTCGTCTTGCCCCTTCTATTAACAAAGCTTCTTTGCCTTCACTTTTTTTCCAGTTCAAAAGGGCATCATAAATCTTTCTATTAAAAATCAATTTATTACTCCATGTTTCCTATTTTATCTGAAAATAATACGCATGTTGCTTGTTGTTAAACTTTTGGTGTATACGCAGTTTAATTATAGGCAGTCTTTGGTATATACGCAATTTAATTTCTTTTAAACTTTGGTATATACGCAGTTTCATTTTTTTTGTCTTTGATACATTAATTTAAAAAAAGAGACAATTAACTAATATAGACGTCGAGCACATTTTTAATATATTGAATTTCAAATAATTTATTTTTAATAAATCCTCTACGACGCACCATTCTAGAAGAGAACCTGTTGGTTGCTTTTTTATATGCTATTTCTACTTATCTGCGTTCAAACTACCAACAGAAAAACTATAGTTTTTTTAGACAAGGCGTACAACAACCAATAAATACCTTGCGTTTTATTAGTATATTTAAATAGTATACTTTACGTTTTGCTGATCAAAACTGTTATTATTAGTCTGTGCACTACTCCACTAAGAACAAAAAAAGGGCTTTACTAACAGGAAAATTTATGGAAATACAAAGAAACCTATACAATAAGATTGCTGATTGGAAAAAGCAAACTAATGGAACAAAAGCGCTACTAATTGAGGGGGCATGACGAATCGGCAAGTCTACCATAGCAGAAAAGTTTGCCCAAAATGAATATAAAACATATGTTGTTATTGATTTCAACAAAGCAGAAAAAAAAAGTAAAAGACGCTTTTAATGCTCTAGATAATTTAGATGTATTTTTTCAAACTCTAACTCTTGAGTACAATACGAGACTCTATCCAAGAGAATCTCTCATAATATTCGATGAAATACAAAAATTTCTCAAAGCCAGAGAAACAATCAAGTATTTGGTTGCAGATCGCAGATACGACTACATTGAGACAGGATCACTCATTTCAATAAAGGAAAACGTTCAAAATATTACTATTCCATCAGAAGAACGAAAATTACAGATGTATCCTGTAACTTTTGAAGAATTCATGGTTTACATGGATGAGGAAATACTGCTAGATTACATAAAGGAGTGTTTCGAGAACAAAAAGCCTCTTGATAGGGAGATGCATTAAAGCCATGCGCCTTTTAAGGAATATATGCTGGTAGGAGGGATGCCTCAGGTCATGGTTGCCTATAAAAAAAATGGCAGAGATTTCCATGCTGCTGATGTTGAAAAAGAGATATTCTTACTCTTTATGAAGATGACATAAAAAAGGCCGCAAAAAGATATCAGTCAAAAGTGCCAGCAATTTTTGATAACATTCCTAATTTCCTATCCTCACATGAAAAAAGAATAGTATTAAGAGAAATTGACAATAACGGAACCTTTGACAGATACGATGAGCCCCTGTTTTGGCTAGGTGAACAATGATCTGCAATCTTTGTTATAAATGCAATGATCCTAATATCGGCCATGCATTGAACAGAAATGATTCATATGTAAAATGCTACATGGGAGACACTGGATTACTGGTCAGCCACGCTTTTAGCGAAAATGAAATTACGAAGGAGCAGCTTTATAAACAGATAATGGACGGAAAACTGGCCTTAAACCAAGGAATGCTCTATGAAAACGCTGTCGCGCAAATTATTACCGCCTCTGGGCGCAAACTGTACTTTTATACAAGATACAGCGAACAAAAACATAGAAACGATATAGAAATAGACTTTATAATTTCAAACGAAAGCAAAACTAAATTCAAGATTTCCCCTATAGAAGTAAAATCTTCCAAAAATTACACAACATCTTCCCTTTTTGCTTTCAGAGAAATCTTCAAAAACAGAATTGAAAGACAGATTATAGTACATCCGAAGAATTATTCCAATGAAAACGGCATTATTAGCCTCCCTATATGCTATTTTTAGTGTGATTCTCCAAATCTGTTTTAATAAGGTACAGATAAAAAATGTTGGTGGAGAAAATACGGATTGTTTTAAATCACCTCGGCATAGTGTCCACTTTATTGGCGAGGTGTGACCACTTTGCTGGCAGAAGATACGCAACGCTTTTACTTTTCATGATAAAATTACTAAAGAAAAATATAAGAGATTAAAGGGAGAGATCCAAACTTTCATACAGTAAGACAGGTTTAATGAAAGAAAAACAGATCAAAGAAAAAACAAGATAACACCGCATAAAGTTAAAAAACTAGTTTATGAGGTTCCTCAATAATAGCCATTCTTCTGAATAGAATGGCACGACTCTCTTAAGGGATATAAAATGCCAGAAAAATACGATCAGGATGCAAGACCAGATGAGAAACTGCTTAAGCTTTTCATGCTGCTGTTATTTAACGACAAAGAATACTCTCTAACCTATCTTGCAGAAACCATAAACTGCTCCAAACAGACCGTGGCAAGGCTCCTAAAACGCATTGATGAAAACTATCCCTGCCATCTTTTAGAAAGAAAATCTGCACGTCAGAAATTCTATCACCTGCAACGACCAGCCATGTCATTTAAAACCGCAATTGATCCTGAAGGTTTGCGTCAGCTTGCCCTGTGCCGTGATCTAGTAAAGGGGCTTCTTCCAAAGGCAGACTGGGAGCTAGTTAATATGTCCCTACAGCAGGCAAAAACCAATCTCCCACGTGCAGACTATATTGACTATCAGGATGCAAAAATCGGCACCAGAATCACTCGAGGACACATAAATTATCACACCAAACAACAGCAGTTAGCAGAAATAGAAAAATGCATTTTAAACCGAAAATGCTGTCTGCTCTCCTACCAAAAGGAACTTAATGGAGAGATAAAAACCTATGCTTACGCACCTCAGATGCTGCTTACCTTTCATGATTCCCTATATGTATTAGGATGGATTGTTCCGGAGTTTGGAACAGTCAGAATAATAAAAGAGCGCCCTGCAAAATTTTCGATTCACAGAATCACCGAAGTAACAATGCAAAATCGCTCCTCAGCAGAACTTCCACTAAAAGCTCTTGAAGAGAATTCTGATTTCGGTTTTTTTAGAGATGAACCTTTTAAGGCAAAAATCTGGTTCTCAAAAGAAGTGATGACGTACATCAGTGACCGTATCTGGAGTGAGGATCAGAAGATCACTCCACAGGAGGATGGAGGCATTATTCTTGAGATGACCGCTCTTAGCAGAAGTGAACTCATTTCCTTTATCCTGAGTTTTGACTTTAAGGCACGACTGCTCGAGCCTCTGGATCTTGCAGAAGAAATCAAGGAAAGACTTTTAAAGACACTGGAGAAATACTAGAATTAAGAATCTACAATCCTGTAATATTCATCATGCTGTGGCACATGTCCTTTTATGGTTGGTTACCTATTCGTCATACCCACAGGATCTGCAGGATGCAGCACAATCCTATGGTTTTTCTCTAATATATGGTCGTCTCTAGGCTTTTTGACAGTCATCTTCATATGTTATTAACTCATTAAGATAGAACGGTTTAAGGCAGCGAAAACAACAAAAATTCATTGCATTAAAAGCCACACCGAAAAAACTTCTATCTATTAATAAACCATAACCCTAGAAGACAAACTGCAACTCCTACAACCTTGTTCCAACTCACTGGCTCTTTATAAAGGAGCAAACCAACCACTATCAAAAAAATGGCTAAAAATGCACTCGATACAATATAAGCAGAACTTATGGGCCATCCTGCCTTGTAAGTATAGATAAAACCTGCCTCAAGACCTAAAAGACACAGACCGAAGGCATATGGAACCCAATTCGCCTTACTATACTCTAGAAAAAGAGCAGATTTCTCATCACGAGTGAGATAATACAAAACAAGGGCAACAATGGCTGCTACAAGATAGGTTATTGTAAGAGCCGCAAAAGGATTAAGTTCAGAAGGAAAAGATTTGGCACAAATATTATAAAAAATGTTTGAGAGCACAACTAGTGCAACCGGCCAGATGTAGGCAATCATAGACAAACTCCTTAATAGGATTAACGGTCTGAATACGAAGCAGTTCCACGCATTATAAGAACTTTACCATTTTTTTCCACATGATTTATGCAGAAAAGATCATCTAATTT
>CACYBT010000055.1 GCA_902772715.1 uncultured Succinivibrio sp. | reverse complement strand
TCCTATCTTAGAGTGCGTGAATGGTTTGATTTACTAAGACAGTTAAAGGTTAGTGTCAGTCTTTTGGGATACAGCATAAATGAGGTTGAGGCCTCCTACGAGGCGGTGCATCGGGCCATCCTCTCCGGATTGCTTTCTCAGATTGGAGTTTTTGACAGTGAGGAGAAGAATCTCTATCTTGGTGCCCGGGGGCTTAGATTTTCAATTCATCCTGCAAGTGCTCTTGTAAAGCACAAGCCTAAATGGCTGTGTGCCTGGGAGTTGAGTGAAACCACGAAACTATATGCCAAAACCGTGGCGGTTATCGACCCCCTGTGGCTTGAATCGCAGGCAGACCACCTTATTAAAAGACATTATGCCGAGCCTTTTTTCTCTAAGGATAAGGGGGCGGTTCTTGCCAATTTGAGTATCACCCTCTATGGTCTTAAGATCGTAGAGGGGCGTAAGGTACTATATTCCAATGTCGATAGGGAATTATGCCGCACGCTTTTCATTCGTGACGGCCTTATCCCGGGAAATGTCTCACTGCATGAGGACTTTCTAAGGCATAATCTTTCCTTAGTGCGTGATGTTGAAGAGGTCGAGGAGAAGATAAGACGACGTGATCTGCTGGTTGATGACAGTGTTATGCTCGAATTTTATCTTAAGAGAATTCCTGATGATATTGTCACGGTGCGTCATTTTGTAAGGTGGTGGCAGGACAAGAAGAAAGAAGATCCGCATTATCTTGATTTTACCTTAGAGGAGGTTGCCAGGGATGGCTTTGATAAAAAACTTGCTGATGATTTTCCTCCCTTTTTTGAAACCCTTGACGGTAATTTTAAACTGCCTTTGACTTATGTTTTTGATCCTAAAAGTGAGGATGATGGAGTTACGGTGACCTTGCCCCTGCCGGTGCTGAGCAGTCTCAATCCCCATGAATTTGCCTATCTTGTCAAAGGCCTGCGCCTTGAGCTATTAACCGCCCTCATCAAGTCTCTGCCTAAGCGTCTTAGAAAAGCCCTCATTCCGGCTCCTAATTTTGCCAGTGCCCTGTATGAGTCTTTAACCATGCCCAATTCGACAGATCTCTATACGGAATGTGCCCGGGAACTTTCAAGAATGGGAGGACAGCAGGTAACCCCTTCTGATTTTGATTTAGGACAGATTGATAAACATCTTTTCATGAATTTTAAGGTGATTGATAAAGACGGGAAGGTGTTAAAGAAAGGCCGCAATCTCAAGGCGATTAGTGAGGCGCTGTCGGAGAATATCAAGAAGGCCTTTAAATCTCTCCATGTCTCCTCAAAAAAGATGCCGGTAAGTGACTCCTGGACTTTTGGCAGAATTGATGAGTTTATCGATAAAAAACAGCAGGGACTTGTGATTAAAACTTATCCTGCTCTAAGTGTGCAGGACAAAGGGGTAACCCTGGCCCTGTACGAAAGTCCGCTGCGCCAGAAAAAGGCCATGCGCGAGGGACTTGTAAGACTGCTTACCCTGGGGATTAAAGATCCTGTCTCCTATCTTGAAAAGCATCTTAACAACAGAGCCAAACTTGCTATGTACTATCAGCCCCTGGGGACTGTCCGCGAGCTGCTAGATGATCTTGTGGAATGTACAGTGGGACTGCTTCTTGATGAGTATTCAGACCATAATGTCATGCTCTGCAATGATAAGTCCAAATTTGAAAAGGCGCTGTTCTTTGTGAAAGGGAGACTCAATGAAAAAGCGCTGGAGCTGGCGGTACTGGTTGAAAAAATACTGGTGCGCTCCCATGCCCTCAAAAAAGAGCTTAAAAGCCGGGTGAATTTAAGTGTGGCCATATCCTATAAGGATGCCGCTTTTGAACTTGATAACCTGGTGTATAAAGGTTTTTTAAGCAGGACTCCCTACCGCGCACTTGTGGAAATTCCTAGGTATCTTGATGCCCTTGAGCTAAGACTTGAAAAGGTGCATCGGGATGTCAACCGTGATTTGGTGTATCAAAGAAAGGTTGAAGAGGTTATAAAAGAGTATCGCAACACCTTGTCCCGCTATCCCAAAGATGCGGTACCCGAGGAGCTGTGTAACATAAAATGGATGATTGAGGAGCTGAGAGTCTCCTATTTTGCACAGAGTATCGGGGCTAAGATTGCAGTTTCTGACAAAAGGATCTCCCATGAATTAAAGCGCATTTTGGAAGAATACCGCGAACATAATTAAATTCTAAAAGTTTTACAGCATAGGTATATTGAAGTGACTGACAGTGAATTACTTGAAAACTATATTACTATTCTTGTGTTTTTGGCCGCAGTGGCTCTGCTGCTCTCATGGTGGTGGCCCCGCCTTTCCATGTTCATGTTTCCCGATGCCATCAAGGTCACCTATGTGCAGGGACTTATTGGCTGGTATGGACTGTTAAATCTTTCGGTGTCGCTGCCATTTTTGTGGGACGGAGATTTGAAACAGGGGGTGTATCCTTTGTTGTTAGGACTTGCGGCAGAAATGCTGGCGCTTTATCTTGTGATCCGCGACAACTCGAGCCGCTATTTTGTGTTTAAGCGTGAGGCGCATATTTATTCTGACTATTTCTCTTTGAATGCGGCTCATGAGAATAAGGAGACGGGGGAGAAGGCAGAGATCCCCTGCGAGGATGTATATGGTTTTTTAAGTGATTTCTCTCATCGTTACTCCTGTTTGGGACTTAAGTTCTACTATAAGGAAATACATGGACGTGACAAGGTGAATTACAGGATCTTAGGCGCTTTTTTTGCAGAGAGTGCCCATGACTTTGCCGATACTTTAAGGAATATTGATTATGTACAGGATAAGGCTATCGATGTGAAGTCAACCTTTGTGTTTTTTCTCGAGTTCCTGTTTAGGCGTGATAAAAATAAACGAATTTATAAGGAATATGACGAGGCGGCCTCTAAAATTATGGCAGTTATGCAGGAACTTAAAATGACCTTTAAAGATCTGCCTTATGATTTGGCCAAATATCTTGCGGCCTTTGAAAATCTGAGAGCCTGTGAAAAAAAGGATAAAAGCCGCATTACTCTTGAAATTGCGGACAGTGCTCTTCCCCCTGATATTAAGCCGCTGTTCTGCTCCTATGGAAGAGTCTATACCTTACCTTCAGGCTGGCCGCGGTTCTTAAAGGCGGTGGCTCTTTTTATTATCAAGAAACTGCCGAAAAATGAAGAACGTATTCTCGTGACCGAAGATGCTGTTTTAAGATTGGATGAAGAAGGGCACAGTAACATTGGGGATGTCTCATCTTGTGAGAAACTGCTCTCAGCAGTAAGTTTTGATCAAAAGCATTATGTGGTAATGGAGAATGAGAATATTTTAGAGTTTTTGGTGAATGCTCTTGCAAAAATATAATAATTTTTCTCAAATTATGTCTAAACTGTTTTATCATATGCAGAATTTTCTGATTTTTTGCAGAAGACAAAATAATATTAAAAGAACAAGAAGATTTTCTCTAAAATGCAGAGGACTGGATTTGAAACATTAAATCTGAGTCTTTTGCCATTTTTTTTGAACATAAGAATTTTATGAGTGATAGCATAACCGCCAAAAAGCAGTCTAACCCCAAACAGTCAGCGCCTAAAAACGAGAATATCGCCAAAAATACATCAGGAGACGATAGTTCAGCAGAGGATAAGGCTGTACAGTCGGTACGCAATGTTAATTTTCAGCAGAAACTGGATGCAGTGGTTTCCTCCATTTTTTCCCGCTGTGGAGTTCCGATTGCCGATTTTCATGTATCCAAGCCGTTAACCTTCTGTGCCTCGGTATCCTATAATCTCATCTGGAATTTCAAATGCCGTGCTATAGATAAACCTATCACCAAAATTTCAGATGACACGAGAGTGCTCTCTGCTGTGGAGCTTGATGACTTTACCAAGGTAAACTCAAAAGAGCTTGAAAAAGAAAGCAAGGTTACAGCCGCTTTTATCAAAAGACTCGCTAATGCCAAGTTTAATGAACTTGCCTCCCTCTCAGGACAGATTGTGGCTTTTAATCGTATTGCCGCCATTGGACGTTCTCGCTGCAAAAAATGTCGTGGTACGAGAAAATCACGCTGTGAAGTCTGTTCGGGCAGCGGTTCTTTAACCTGTCCTACGTGTCAGGGACGTAAGATTTCCTGCCGTACCTGTCATGGTAGCGGTCGCATCAAATGCTATGCCTGTGACGGAATTGGCATGGGGATCTGTCCTGAGTGCAAGGGCAAAGGTGAAATGGTGGTAGAACGCGAGATTGTTTACGACGGGGAGTGTCATAAGCAGGTAAACATCTCCCTGCGTCTGCCTGATTCAGACAAGATTGTGCGTGAGTTTACCGAAAAAGATGAGAAAGTGATTTTAGAAGCCGCTAATTTTGAGGATAAGTCCACAGGTTCTGAGACTAATCATGGTTTTAAGGCTTCCTTTGCAGGTTATGCTCCGTGTTTTGGAGTGCATGTTGCCTTAAAGGGAGTTGATGCTCCTTTTGATTTTATCCTCTGCGGCAAGTCTTTAAAAGCCATCTGTCGTCCGGCACTTTTGGATGTGGTATTTGCCCCGCAGTCAGTTTTGCTATCAGAAACTCTTAATGTCGGCTCTACGAGCGTGGATGAGAAGATTGCCTGTGTTAAGGCTCTTGCCTCTAAGGCTATTTTAGCCAAAACCATTCGCACGGTTGAGCGTTACGAAATGGAATGTATAGAAAAGGAGGCTAACCGTCAGGGATTCAGCCTTGAGACCATTTTATCTGAAAAGGATAATTCGCCGCGTTCAAAACATATTCGTAATACTGTCAAAAGTGAGATTATAGACAAGGTTGCCAAGGAGTTAACCGAGAATGCCCACGGTTTTGTTTCCCGTGACTTTGCCCGTGTGTTTGCCAAGAACCTTATTGATTTTGTACCGATGCTCATGATCTTAAATCCCAATACCAAACCGGTATGGATGGCAGTAACTCTAACTACCTGGCTTGTAGAAGCCTTCAGCATGTTTTTTATGCCAAGTCTTGGGTGTGCTTTTTTAGGCGTGGGCATTTCTGTTTTAGTCTGTATCCTCACCTCGGTTCTGCTTACTAAAAATTGGACCTATTATTCAGTAGTAAGTGCCTTAAGACTTACGCATAAGCAAAAAAAGGTGCCAAGTCTGACACAGGAGGCAATACAGTCGGGCAGGCTCCTTTTAGGCTCTCTTTTTATCAATACCTTTTTATTTATAATTGCCAATGTTACCTGATGGAGATGTCTTAGCACATGCGATCCCAGAGCATTAACGGAAAACTACAGCATCTTTTAAGATCCATCAAATTGAATCTTGATGAGGTTAATTTTTATGCGCCTCTGCGTGCTGATGTTCGGCTTGTTTTCAAAATAAACTGGTTTTTTGAGATTGAAGAAAAGGACAGGGTAGTTGCTGCAACCACCTCAAAAGAAACGGTGGAAAATGAGGAAACTCTCAGTAATTTTGTGCAGGAGCAGAGAAAAGACCTGAAAAAAAGTAGGGAATTAAGACGCCCTTTTTTAGATGGCCTTGAAAAGAGATCTGCCCGTGAGCTTTTCCTTTTGGCAAACAGAGTAAACCGTATTTCTCCAAGACATATGATGGCTGAATGTCTTTGTCCTGACTGTAAGGGACGCAAGAAGATACAGTGTCCTAACTGCTCGGGTTATGGGGTAATTCTCTGTCCTTCCTGTCAGGGCCAGGAAGGCGGCTGTTCTTTCTGTCAGCGTAATGGCTATGTGGAATGTCCCACCTGCAGACAGTCTAAACTGGTACCATGTACTACCTGTAATGCTCAGGGCAGGGCTATCATCAATAAAAGAATATGTCTTCTGGCTAAAAGTACCTCTTTATTAGAGGTGGAAATTAGTAACTCCGATGCTCTTGCTTCATTTCCGGTGCCGGTTGTGGATTATGCCTGCTACGAAGAATTGTTGTCCTCGCTCTTTTTTGGGCTTAAGTCATCTGAGTATGGAGAAAATGACGTCTATAAACTGACCTATGCGGTAAAAACCAGCTGTAATGCCCTGCGTTTTGATGTGCGCTCTATCCCGCAGACTATGTGCTTTTTTGCGGTAGACAGCAAGTTTATACCTCTATGCTATCCTCACGTACTTGATTATACCTATGAGCTTTTAAAAATCCGTCTGCAAGAATGCGGAGTAGGTTCGCTCTCCTCAGATGTGAAAGCAAAGATTGAGCTGTTCTCTGAAATTGTGAATAAGCCATTTTTATGCAGTCTTTTAAAGGGCTACGAGAGTGATTATGACCGAGTTTACCGTCATCAAAAATCGGAAAAGGGGAACTCTGATAACTTTATTCCCAAAGCCTATTCCCTAAAGGATCGACTTGCAAACATTGTGGCCTCACGCAAGGATAGCCTTGCCCGCCTGCTGTCGCGTAAACTTCTGAGTCATACCAATAATATGATGACAGAGGAGTTTGGACAGGAGTTTTGCTATAATCTTGTGAATTTTATAAGTAATCTAAAATATCGTGGAGTGGCGACACGCAGAATCTGGGATTATCTTACGCTCTTCATCTGGGGAATGACCTTTTTCTTGAATTTTTTCTCTCATAATTTGCTGATGTTTTTTCTGCCGCCGCTTATAAGCATTATGCTGTCCATATTTACTTCCTATTACATTACTCGTAATTTAAAACTGTATGAAGTTGTTATGTTTTCAAGAACGTTCACAAAAATTTCCAAATTTTTAGATACCAAATATGATATGCTTAGATCATCAGTGATGTTTTTCGGAGTTCTTTTTATTGAAACTCTTGTTTATGTTCTCACACAAAAATATTATTGACAAAAAGCGAAAATAATGAAAATCTCAAATCTGCTGATTTGAGTGCGAGCATACATAGTGTTTTGAAAAATATATGAATTAAAACAAAAAGGATTTGTTATGGCTAGTTTTTATGATTTCAGTTTGATCTCAAGAACAGGGGAACCATTTAATCTTGCTGATCTTAAAGGTAAAGTTGTAGTCGTGGTTAATACTGCAACTGCCTGCGGTTTCACTCCCCAGTTTGCACCTCTTGAGCAGATGTACAAGGATTATCATGATAAGGGGCTTGAAATTGTGGACATTCCATGCAATCAGTTCGGAGAGCAGGCTAAGGGTACCGATGATGAGATTCATCAGTTTTGCTCTTTAAACTTCAATAAAACCTTTCCGCAGATGAAAAAATCTGATGTGAATGGCGCCAATGAATTGCCTCTCTATACGTTCCTGAAGTCACAGCAGGGTTTTAAGGGCTTAGGTGAAGGTAAAATGGCCGACATTTTAAGAGGTATTCTGCCAAATGTCGATCCTAATTATGAGAACACTCCTGACATCAAGTGGAATTTCACCAAGTTTGTTATCGATAAGAGCGGTAATGTGGTTGGCCGTTTCGAGCCGACCTATGACATGGAAGAGTTTGAGAAATATGTAGTATCTTTGCTTTAAGCAGATATAAGCTCCTCAAAACTATGGTATGAACCCCGTTTAGCTCACATTGAAGAGGACGGTTTTTTTTTTGAAGCATATGCACTGTGCGACAACTGCCCAGGCTAGAAAATGGTTTGCAGAAATAACTGTTCATGTCAGTAATATGGAAAATGGTTTAACTCACCTGTATCGGAAAACAGAGAGTGCATTTGGTTTTAGGTCTGGGGTGGTTAAGGCCTTTGTTTATGGGGAAAGGAAAAAAAATACCCTCTGTGGAGGGTACATTTTAAAAACAGCTATAACTTTAGAGAACTATACTAGAGATTTTCTTCAAATGCACGCCTTACACCTATAGCACATTCTTCTTCATCTTCTCCTTGAATGTGCAGATAGATCTCATCATCAAAGCGAATACCTAAACCTAAAAATCCAAAAATACCATTTTTAAGATTTATTTGATGGTCTTTATAAATAAGCGTGATTGTCGATTTGTAATCACTGATAGCCTTTAAAATGGCACCTGCAGGACGTGCATGAACACCATCTCTGTCTTTAATTCTGTAAACGAGTTTTTCCATAACAGTGTTTTTCCTAAATAAGATGTTAACTGTATACTAAACAAATCGTGATCCCCTGTTTTATGAGGGATCCAAACCGTTACCCCTATTATAGAACATCTCATTTACAAAATATTCTTTTTTTTATAAAAGTATGACAATAACCATATGGTATGGACAATCAATTACGAAAAAATAATGGTTCTGTAATTAATTCTTAGGGATTAGCATTCCTAAGACTATACCACCTTAGCATAAACAAGACCTTTTCTAAAATGCTAGAAGAAATGGTTTTGGCGTGTATTATCAATTAGCTTGTTCTTAACTAATTTACTGATCCCACCAAAATATTTAATGAGCCTATATTTCTTTAAAGGCTGTGAAGTGTAACAAGATGAGAACAAAAGAGAGCAAGTAGGGAACTTAATGAATTTTAGGAAATTTATTTTAGGATCATCAAGTCCAAGAAAGAAATCTAAAACAGGCTTGATGACACTTATAGACTTTCAGGTTGCGTCTTATATTATGGTTTATGCACAACAAAAAAAATCATGCCGCATGAAGTTTAATATAAGAAGTTAAGCAGCAACTAGATGATTAGACGTTTTCCTGATCGATGCGATTGCGCAGTTTCTGTCCTGCTCTGAATGTAGTAACCCGGCGGGAGGAAATGGTAACTTCTTTTCCTGTTTTGGGGTTTCTTCCAGGTCTTGCATTTTTCTGCTTTAGCTCAAAATTGCCAAATCCAGTCAGTTTGACCATCTGTCCTGCTTCAAGGTTAGATGCAATTTCTTCAAAAAAACTATCTACGAGACTCTGCGCTAAAGGCTTTGCAATAGCCAATTTAAACATCAGATGCTCTGCAATATCTGCTCTAGTTAATGCCATATATCAATCCTTATTTATGAACTACTTTAGACAAAGTGCTGATTTTTTTAAATTCATGAATTGACGAACTATCTGCCAGATTAAAAGTACACACATGTCAAGTGGAGTAAATAAAACAGAACAGTATCCAAAAATAAAAATCTAGAAAAATTCAATCTTAAATACTTATGCATTGTAATATAATATAAATTTAAAAAATAAACTACGTTGTAACTCTCATTTTTTAAAAAATTGATGATTTTTTCTCTGTATGATCGTGATTTAAGTCATGTCTTTTGAAATAAATTACCATGTTTGCACTGATTTATTTGTATGGCTTGTATGTCGAATAACATCTCAATGCGATGACTTAATGAAGTTATATTGCGTGTTTTATATTTTATTAAATTTTGGTAATTAGGATAGGATATGGCTTTTAGACTTGCTGTATATGGTTATGATACGGATATAGGTAAACTTGTTTTTGAGACTCTAGATGAAGAAGAGTCTTTTGTGGATATGATTTATCCTCTGAGTGTCTTTGAAGGTGAATATGATGCTGTAAGTGTCAAAGGGCAGAATTATCTTGTGACCCCCATTACTACTTTTGATTTCTCAAAGGCAGATGTACTTTTGCTGCTATGTCCAAAGGATGAGAGTATACGCTGGATTGACAAAGCCCGAGAGCAGGGATGTTTTGTCATTGATAACAGTAATCTTTACAGTGGTACTGCAGATGCTGTAACGCTCTTGCCATCCGTTAATCCTTTTGATATGAAAAAGGCTCTTGCTTTAAAACTTGGCATTCCGCCTTTAGCCTCAACTGTGGCTTTGTGCCATGTATTAAAGGTTTTGGATGATGAATATGAAATTATAAGATGTAATGTGGTGGCCTTAGAGTCCTTTTCGGAGCATGGAGAAGTTGGTACCAAAACTCTGGTGAATGAAACCATGCAGTTATTGAACGGTATGGCTCCGGATCATGAAGGTTTTAAGGCTCAGTGTGCTTTCAATCTGCATTCCTACATAGGTGATCTCGATGATGATGGTTTGAGTACACATGAACACGTTATTAAAACCGAGGTGGAAACTCTTTTGGGAGTATTTAAGGACGGTTTTAGTGTAACGGCAGTGCAGGTTCCTGTGATTTACGGACATACTCTGTGCTGTACTGTGGATTTTAATGACAGTGTCAGTGTTGATTCTATTAGAGAAATTCTAAATAATGAGGAGCAGGTGACAGTCAAAGAACCGGATGAGGCTTTTTCTCCTGTAGAAAATATTGTTAATGAGAGAAAGATTGTAGTGTCAAGAATTCGTCGGGAGAGCCTCAGTGGTAAACGCTATAGCTTTACGGTTATGATTGATAATACCCGTATAGGTGAGGCTTATGTCTTGGTGGAGTTATTAAGACTTTTTAGAAAAAATCAATAAACTTGCACGGAATATGCAATTTCTTAATAAAATTGCGATCTTGCTAAATTTTGACGCATATAAATTAGGTTATAATTAACTCTGTTAAAGGGGCGCAAGTTTTGTATGCAAGGGATTAAAAAATCCATTTTTATATTTGTATTGAGTTGTCTACTTCCGTTATCGGTACTACCTGCTGATGACGACGGTACCTTTACCATTACGATTCAGGGACCAGATGTTGAGACCACAGCTCCTGTAAGACAACAACGCCGTCCTTCAAGACAGAATCAATCTTCTGCACAGAATTATTATCCACAGAACTATCCTCAGTATCAGAATAATGAGGCTTATCAAAATGAGGTTCAGGGGAATGGCAGTGCTTTACGTACTTATAACGTAAAGCCTGGGGATACTATCTGGTCGGTGGCCCACCGTTATGCGCAGGCTAATCCTAATATCAATGAATTTCAGGTAATTGCGTCCATTTACCGTTATAATCCACGTGCTTTTGCTGGCGGTAATGTCAATAATCTTGTCAGAACAACATTGAGAATTCCTCCTGATTCAGAAATTGCGCGCGAGGATATGAGTGTCGGCAGTGCACTATTAAATGCCGGTTCCATGACTCTGCCTCCTTTGCCACAGTATCAGCGACAGCTGCAGCAGGTACCTGCGGGTTCTCAGCAGTATGCAACACAAAATCAGCAGGGACGAGTCAATCAGCAGGGTGGTGAAGTTCCTAGTTATACTGCCACCGAGACCCGTATACGTGAATACCAGGAACAAAAAGAACGTGAGGCCAATGGTGAGCTAATCGAGAATGGTGTCAATTCCAACCGTGATATGCAAAACGGCAACGATAGAAGGAATAATCGGCAGCAG